>JANWYU010000064.1 GCA_025055135.1 Pseudobdellovibrionaceae bacterium
AATTTTCGGTTACCGATTTGAATAAAATGATGAAACATCTGAGCCACTTCTGCTGCCGCCATCTTCCGGGTTTCAGCGCTACTACCAGCATCGTTAGCCTGTTGAATGGCTAATTCTTTCAAGCGAATTAACACATCGGTAGCCTCACTTAGAGAAGTATCAGTGGCCTCTAAGAAACTTCGAGCATGCTGAATATTACGCATAAATTGCTGCATCATCTTATCATCAGATCGCATGCCCAGAATGCGAGCGCTAGCCATAGGATCATCAGACGGTCGAGTAACCCGTTTTTGGGTAGCCGCCTGACTTTGCAAATCACTCATTTCTGAGCGATTTTTTTGTAGGTTGCGCGTGACTTGGTCATAATTCATCCGATCGGTAACACGCATAGCAATCACAACCTCTTAAGGTTAAGAACGGTTTCTAACATTTCATCAGCAGTGCGGATCAGGCGAGCTGAGGCATCAAATGCCTTTTGAAATTCGATCATTTTAGTAGCCTCTTCGTCCAAATTAACCCCCGATATGGATTCACGCAACTTGGTAAGCTGTTGCACGACTTCTCCTTGAGACTGACTGGCCTTCAGGGCTCTCTGGGTCAGAATACCAATACGACCCACCTGGCTGTTGTAAAAGTCATCAACCGTAGCAGTTCCTTGATCAAAAATTTGCCTGGTCTGAATTTGACTAATAACGTGAGCCACACTGGCATCCCCGGGAGCTTTGGGATCTACACCAGCAGCAATTTGATTCAAATCATTTTTGATTAATGAATGAAGTTTCATATTTTTAGCCACTGGGGCAGTGGGGTCTACCGGTTCAAAAAAAAAAGAAGCAGGCTCTCCCCGACGAGTAACACCCTGAAGGTGAGCCTCATTTACTTGATCGACAATTGTGAAGGCCAATAAATTAATCGATTGTTTCATTTCCTCCAGCACCTGATCGCGAATGTGCAAAATCCCTCCTAAAAGACCTCCCTGGATGCGAGAACCAATCTCTAACTCGGTTTGACTTCCCGCTGGAGTCAAAAACAAAGTCATCTTACCTTGCTGCGGCGACAGGCGTGCTTCTACTCGTCCTGCCTCGTTACCCGATACAAGTATGCCGTTACCTGAAGTCATAATTGTGATAGCTCCTCGGTCACCCTCTGCTACTCGTATGTCAAGAAGTTCACCGAGCTTTTTAACCAAAAGATCACGCCGATCTTTTTGATCATTTGCTGCAATTTGACGCATTTCAATTTCCACAATTTTTTGATTAAGCGAAGCAATTTCCTCCAGAATTCGATTAATTTCTTCCGATCGTCCCATTAGCTGGAAATCAACGTCTTGTTGAATATCCTCTAATTGCTTCATGACTCGCCCAAAATCCTGAGCCATTAACTCAGCAGATTCTCTAACTAGGGCTCGAGCAGTCATACTCTCTGGAGTATTGGCCAACTCGCGAAACGCGTTGAAAAAATCGGAAATGTATTGATTAAGTCCTTTTACCGATTGCTCATTAAAAACCTGTTCTACCCGAGATAGTAACTCTGCCTGACCATCCAGGTAACTTTTATGAGAGCTTTCCCTTTGCAGTTGCTTTTCTAAAAAAGGATTATTGGTTCTAGTAACTTGAGCTGCACGAGCACCCATCCCAATTTGCAAACGTCCTTCAGTAACAGGTGCTGCTGCCTGCAAGTCCACCCGTTGCCGGGAATAACCCTCAGTAGTACGATTTGCAATATTATGAGATACCGTTTGCAAGGCCGTTTGACTGTTCATCATCGACCTTTTTCCGATATCCATCATGGTATTAATCTTGCCCACCTGCCCTCACCCACATTCAAAATTTATGGTAATTTAAACCTGGGTACTTCTTAGTGCTCCTGCAACATCCTTACCAGAATCCATTTTTTTATCGCGACGATAAACCGAAGAGCCCGTTACTGAAGACTTTAAATCCGCTATGGCTCCCTGCAGCGTTTGCAACCCAGCTTCAACCAGGAGACGATTTTCTTCATTTTGTTGTTGCACTCTTTTTAGAACAATTTCCAAGGTAGCATGAGATAAACGCAATTTGTCCGCTAAGTAACCTGGCACTCTTTTAGCCAATTCCATTAAACGTGGGTATTCACTGTCTAATCCCACTAAGTCGGCCAATTCCGTGGCATATCTCTCCCTAGTGGAATCCAGGAATCGAATTTTGGTCAAAAGATCTTCTTTTTTTTCATTAATACTTTGAATGGTGCTAATATCAAAGTGCTGAAGGGCTTCCTTCTCTTTTCTCACTAAATCCAGTAATTGTCGGTAGCGCGACAGAATTTCCTCAAGATTGGAAATAAGACGCCAACAGGCATCCTCCATTTTTTGTTTGCGAATCTCATCCATGAGATCCTCCTAATGAGTCCTATCAATCTCACTGTTGTTACCTATCCGCTTGCACTCCTCTATCCTTAAGATATGGCTTGGGCCAAATCGAGCTCCTCCTTCAACATTTTATCTGCCAATACTTCACTGTCTACCTGATACTTTCCATCACGGTACAATTGCTTCAAACGCTCCACCTTCTCCCTGTTAATTTCAGGAGTCTTTTCAGCAACCTCTTTGGCTTGAGAAAATAGGCGCCCTTGTGATGATATTTGAAAAGAGCCCGGTGTTTCTTTTTTTGACTGGGTCGCAATATCGCTACTTTTTGGTGCCTTAGATTTTTGAGCGGATTGAATATTTGTGGTATCAGTAATATTCAGATTTTTTCCTATTTTATTGTGAGTAATCTTCATATCATCCCTTTCTTCTGGTTTATGTTCACTTACCTAATTTCGACTGGTCTAATTTAGAGATATCATTCTTTTTATAGGCATCATTCTTTAAACCATAATGTGAATAACGCTCACTCAAGTTCTTATAAATCATTTCACGTAAGGAGCCACTGCCATTCTCAGCCATCAAATCACCATAATGATTCCAGAGCTCATCTTCAAATATTTTTTCAGCTTGATTTTTGGGTAACAGTCCTGACTCCAAAACAGATTGCCGCATGGCCTTTAGTAGATGCCTGTGGAACTCCTTTTCGTACAGTGCGGCCACCTCTCTTAAGGGATCTGCCCCTTCAGATCCTTTCTTATTCGCAACTGAAAAATCAGCAACCGATGCCTTTACATTTGGTATTTTCATAATAAAAAAAAGTGGGGAGTGATACCAGAGAATGTGCATCCTGCACTTGAGACTTTTGTTCGCTTAGGTCAATGACCGTTTCTTTCTGTTTCCTGCATAAAACATACTTTTGGAAGCGGAAACCGTCCTTGGTTTTCAATCTCCGATCCCTCCCCGATCCCAAAAACTTCCATGTTCTTGGGTTTACTTTTATTATTTAATTCTTTTACAAAAATGTCCAAAATGTTTTTAAAAATCATAGCAGATCTAGCTCTCCGTGCAGGGCTCCCGCTGCTTTTATGGACTGAAGAATAGCAATTAAATCCTTAGGAGAAACTCCCAAACGGTTTAAAGCGTCGACAAGATCTTTAACACTTGCCCCTTGTTCCATATAAAAAACTCGACCAAGGTCAGAGTTCTTATCTCCCTTTTCCTTTTCGCCACCGATTTTTAAGGTTAGGTTACCATGGGAAATTGCCACTCGAGACAATTTTACATTTTCACCAATTACCACTGTTCCCGTTCGTTCATTAATCACCACTTTAGCCTTTTGATCAGGATGAATAGTAATAGATTCAATAGTAGCAATGAGCTCTACTCCCTTTCCTTCAAAACTAAATGGGGTAACAATATCAATGGTACCAGCATCCCGCGCACTAGCATACTGACCTCCTAACTCTTTGTTTATTGCAAGTGCTACTCGAGCTGCCGTCATGAAATCGGGATTATGTAAAGTAAGACGAAACATTTTACGAGTTGCAAAATCAACTGAAATATCTCGCTCAATAATGGCACCATTTGGAATACGTCCTACGGTGGGAAACACATCTTTCCCTCCGCCCCCAAGGGAAATCGCTCCTTGTGCTACTGCGTAAATTTCATCATTAGCTGCCCTTAAAGGAGTTTGTAATAGAATTCCTCCCTCCAAACTCGTTGCTTCTCCTAAAGCACTTACAGTGACATCCAAATTGTTACCGGCTTTGGCAAAGGGGGGTAATTGAGCGGTAACAATAACGGCCGCAGCATTTTTTGATTGGATCATCTGGTTTTCTAACCTAACTCCCAACTTATCTAACATTCTTCCCAACGATTTAGCTGTGAATTCAGCCTTACCATCTCCTGTTCCTTTAAGACCGACAACGACTCCATACCCAATTAGTTGATTTTCTCTAACGCCACGGATACTGGCGATGTCTTTTAATCGAGCCGCTAATGAGTCATCTAATGATACAATTAAATTTGTTACTATTAAAAAACATATAAAAATCAAATTCATGTTAGCGCACCTCGTTTTTATTTTTTCGCACACTCAACACATCAACCTCTGGTTCAATTAGCTTGTTAGATGATATTCCTTCGTCTGAAAAATCATCGGGTCTCACGATTCCTGTTAATACAACCTTAAATTGACGACTCCCTAACATAAATGTCTGGTAACCCCGAACGCGGTAGTTTCCATCGTTCATTTTTTCCACCACTTTAGTAGGAACAAAATCTAGCGATAGTTGGCTATCTTCACCAGATGATTCTGCCTTTTTATTATCAGATGCGGAGGTGGATGACCCACTTGCACTAGCTGCCAAGCCTCTTTCCCGACTTCCTTCTTCTAAAAATTTTCTATTTTCTGATTCAATTTCCTCCAACAATTTTTTTATTACGGCTACCTTCATTTCAACCTGTTTTAAGACAGCACCTTCTAATTTAACAGATAGAGGATCTCCTTCATTGCGGGATTTATTTTCAGCAAAAAGGTAACCCCTTTGTCCTTCCATTACCCACATACTTCCCGCTGACGCAAATAATTCGTTTTCCCTCTCTAGGCGCTCGCGACTCATTCTCTGATATTGTCGTTGTTCTACATGAGGTAGCTTTTCTTGATGGCGAAAACTTTTTATCCCTCGCTCCTTAGAAAGTTCATTATCAGCAATGTTCTGATCTTTGATTGGATCGCTTTCATCATTTTTCGACCACGGCAAAGAAGAACAAGAGCACAAATTCAATAAAGTCACATACAAAAGGGCTTTCCGCAAACTACCAAAGGTTTTTTTTCCTTTTAAAAATCGACCATTCCTAAGGCTACGACTACAGACCACCATCATTGCTCTCCAGTATTTCCACTTCATCCTGAGCCGTTACCCGCGCTGAAAGAATTTTCTTGGTTGCTTCCACGCGGATGGGAATTTTATCTCCAAGATATCCTGAATTTAAAACAGTAACGGGAGTTTGTAGTTCAATACCGGGCTTTCTCAAAATCCCCTTCACTCGATCCAAAGATTTGACAACGGGTTTTAAACGAACATCTGACTTGCGAAGGGGCTGAAAGGCCCTCACAAATCGAACCAGTTGAAACTGATTAATATCAATCTGCCGAGGGAGAATATCTAGCCAATCACCAAATTCTAATTTAACCTCAGATTCCTTAAGATGAGCTAGGGAAGGCATTTCCCCTTGTTTCAGACTTTTTTGCGTAATCCATGCCCTTCCCTTAATTAAAAGACGAGAAGAATCCAGCTGCGCTACCACCTTTCCCAAACCATCTTCCAAAACTATCTTGCTTTGAGAGGTACCTGCCACACGACGTGGGCGACGATCTAATCCCACAGAAAGATCCTCAAGTACGCTAAATGAATCGATCTCCAAGTAACAATCATTACAATGCTCACTAAGATATTTTATTATTAAATTTGAAAGATATACACCCGTCACATTAAGATTCCCTTGAGTTTGACCAGGAACACTAGCAAAATGTGATCTGTCATGGCCTTCCATTTCCTGGCACCAATGAATCATAAGTCGGTCAATATCTACTTCAATCTGCAGATCCGGGTATCTATTCTTTAAAAGGGGTACAATCTGTTTGGTAACATTTAACTCCTGACTCGATCCTGCAAAACCATTAAACCGTTCTTCATCAAAAATACTGATTTCAATCAACTCTCCCACCAGAGAGGAAGCCCCATTAATTAAAAATAAATCTCCTATGAGCAGAGGTTGATTACTAAAAAAACAACGATTGGAATTTCTACTGTTACCATATGAAATTTTCACCTTAGAGTGAACACGCCCCTGAAGGCTTTCTTTTTTATCAGATGGAATCCCAGATCCTTTGTAAACCATTGCTTCTGATGACAAAGGAAGCGATGGTAACATTATCACTAGTAATGTCAACAACCGCATATGCTCTACCTCAAATTGTTAATAGTTTGTAACATCTGGTCTGCAGTCTGCACTGACTTAGCATTAGTCTCATAGGCCCGTTGGGCTCGAATCATCTGTATCATCTCTTCTACAATATTCACGTTACTTCCCTCAATTTGTCCCTGGGCCAAAGCTCCTGCCCCATTCATTCCCGGACGATTAACTGTTGGGTTACCACTAGACGCACTTTGCGCAAAAAGGTTCTTCCCAAGCGCTTTCAAACCTGCAGGATTTACAAAGGTAACAACATCGATTTGACCAATTGTTTGAGGCTGAAATGATTCGGATGTAACAATCCGCACTTCTCCTTGTGGAGTAATTTCAACACCAGTTGCTTCGGATGGAATAACAATCTCTGGTTCAAGGGAGTTACCATTTTTATCTACTATCCGTCCTGTGGGATCTCTTTTAAATTGTCCATCTCTAGTATACACTAACTGGCCATCAGGAGTTCGTAGCTGAAAAAAACCGTTTCCTTCGATTTGTAAATCTAAAGGATTTTTGGTAACAATAGCAGGACCCATTTCCATGTCTTTTTGCACGCTAGCCGTTCGCACTCCCAATCCGATTTGGACTCCAGTTGGCGTAATCGAGTTTAGTCCTGATGCCTCCCCTGGATTTTTTAGGTTGTGGTAAATCAGATCCTCAAATTCTGCTCGTGATTTTTTAAATCCGGTGGTAGAAGCATTGGCAATATTATGGGAAACCACATCAAGATGATCTTGCTGTGCCATCATTCCTGTTGCTGCGGTATTCAGAGCACGAATCATATATCTCCCTTTGTTGAATTACCAAACATCAAATGATTATGCGGATACCTTTCCCACTTGGTTTACTAATTTATCAGCAATCATATCGTAGGCTTGAATGGCTTTTTGATTGGTTTCAAAGGCGCGACTGGCTTGAATCATATCAGTCATTTCTTTAACTACATTAACATTGCTACCCTCAAGGAAGCCTGATCGTAATGTGGGTTGCTCCACTAATGCCAAAGAATTTTGCTCATCATTAATAAAATCAAAATATGAATTGCCCATTTTCCTTAAATTCCTTTGATCATTAACTTTGACCACTGCAATTTGAGCAACAAATGAGCCCCCTTGATACACACCTCCATCTTCATGAATGTCCACAACATCTCCCCTAGAGGGATCTAATCGAATCACCCTATCCTCTACTGCCCCTTCATCAGCAGATAGTACAGGGTAACCTTCTGAAGTTACCAACATCCCGTTACCATCTATTTTAAAATTTCCTTTTCTGGTCAATCTAATCCCATTGGGAGTAGCAATCTCAAAGAATCCATCTCCATCAATGGCTAGATCCAGTTTGTTACCGGTTGGCAAAAGCACTCCTTGCGAAAAATCCGTATAGGTGCCCGCAGTGTCCACATAGGATTGATCCTCTCCGTGCAAATGATAAAAACTCTCCACACTTGCTGGAATTCGAGGTACACGAATCATGTCCTCCGATTTTTCTAACTGCGTCAAATATTCTCGAAAGGTTTGTTGATCCCTTTTGAACCCAACGGTATTGGCATTGGCAATGTTGTTGGCTATGGTATCAAGTCGCTGAGACTGAGCCAATGCACCACTGACCGCCATATAAATTCCCTTTGCCGCCATAAACCAGTCCCCCTAAAACTAGCGTAGCAAGGCCTATGCCGTGAATCACCTACCCATAGGTTTAGTTTTTTTCTGATAAGACCTCTGGCGACGGATCAAAACACCAAGGATGCGTCAAATCCCCCGGTAGCTGTAATAGTCAAGGGCGTCAAATTTTTAACACCCTCTTCTTTTGTTTCCGACTTCTATCCCTTCAGCTTTTTGATCCTAGTAACAAATTTTTTTAAGAATTTTATTGGCACTTATTTAATTTTTTAAGATCAAATCAAATTTTTTTTAATTTGTTTTTCTCTAGATCCGTACTATAAGTTTCGTTCAACTAGTGGAGGAGGTTCATTATTAAGCTCTCAGAAAAACCACATGTGTTTGTAACGCCAAACCCAGGATGCTCAGAAAAAAAGGGGGGAATTATGTTTACTCGTCGACTATCGTTACTCCTACTTGTGTTGTTTAGTCTCCATATCATGGCTAGTGAAAAACCCCTCCCCTTTGAGGATGTTTTATCGGAAAAAACATTCATCCAAATCGAACTTGCCGTCATTGACGAAAATAATGAACCTTTAAAAAACAAAAATGGGGAGCCTCTCACCTTTAAAGATTATTACATTGTGAGTGAAGTGAGGGATAACCAAACCATGAAACTTTCTAAAGTTACCGTTTTCGATGATGAAAATATAGAGGTGACCCAATCGGTGCAGTATTTAAACAATTTATTCCCCTTTGCGGATGAGAGATCACTGGTTAATTTTTGTGTTCAACGGCGAGGCAAAATGGGGAGGATTATTTTTGAGAAAGGCCTCACCAAATTAATCTGTCAAATTAAAAGTAATAATCAAATCATTTGGTATGCCGGAGTGCCTTTTGGAGTTATTCAACGTATAACAAACCTGACTCTTAAAAATGGCAAATCGGCAAGTGTTGTGGAGCGCTTAGTTCAATTCAGAATCAATCACAAGTCATTAGAACCGATTCCATCTTCTCCCGAATCTTCAGATGACCAGGAACAACACAATCAGCGAGACACAAAAACCTTTAATTTTTGAAAGTCACTGTTTGTTTTTGATGGAACCTTAAGGATGTAAGAAGGAACTGTTGGGTTTGAGGTATGTGATTGCTAATGAACTGGTTGTTGCCGTAAACAGAGCAAAATAAGATTTGGCTCGATAGAGTAAAATTGATATGATTCGGCCTCATGTTTGAACGCCTTAGTGAAAAATTAGTAGCCAGCATTCGAAGGCTTAAAGGCCATCATAAAATTTCTCAGGAAAACATTGAAGAGGTCGTGAAAGAAATCCGCCTAGGGCTTTTAGAAGCGGATGTTAACTATAAAATCGTTAAAGAATTTATCGAACGGGTAAAGGCCAAGGCCTTAGGTCAAACAGTACTCTCTAGTCTAACACCAGGAGAGCAGTTTTTAAAAATTGTTCATGACGAATTGATAGAAGTTCTAGGAAAAGAAGCCAGCCCCCTAGTCCTCAATAAGCGCCCTTCTTACGTGCTACTTGTTGGATTACAGGGAGTAGGAAAAACCACTTCTGCAGCGAAGCTCGCCCTTTTTATTCGAAAACACCTCAAAAAATCAGTAGCACTTGTTCCTTGTGATATTTATCGACCAGCGGCCATTGAGCAGCTTTTACAATTAGGCCAAACCAATCAAATTCCTGTCTATCCGACCCGTATGGATCAGAGTCCCTCTGAAATTGCTAACCAAGCCAAGCAATGGGCTATGCAACATGGGTTTGAGGTGGTGATCTTTGATACCGCAGGGCGCCTCCATATTGACCAGGAGATGATGCAGGAACTTGTGGCATTACAGTCAGTGATACAACCACAAGAAATTTTATTGGTGGTTGATAGTCAGCTTGGCCAACAGTCAGTGACAATTGCGACGAACTTTCGCCAAGCCTTACCATTAACGGGCCTTATTTTAACCAAGGTGGACGGTGATGCTAGGGGGGGAGCCGCCTTATCCATTCGTTATATTACAGGAATTCCCATCAAATTTTTAGGAGTTGGGGAAAAGGTGGGAGCCCTTGAGATCTTTCATCCAGACCGATTAGTCAACCGGCTGCTTGATTTAGGTGACATTGCATCTTTGGTAGAACAGGCATCTCAGGTCATTCAAAAAAAAGAAGCCGTTCAGGACGCGAAGAAAATACTAAAGAACCAATTCACCCTGGAGGATTTTTTGAAACAACTCCAAATGGTAAAAAAAATGGGAGGACTTGAATCTTTATTAAAATTCCTTCCTGGTTTTCAGCAAATAAAAGCCCAGTTGAGCCAAATGCAACCTCCCGACAAGGAACTTAAAAAATTTGAGGCCATTCTTCTTTCTATGACTCCAGAGGAACGCCAGAATCCCTCCATATTAAATGGTTCCCGCCGGCTGAGAATTGCCAAAGGGTCCGGAACTCAGGTGCAGGATGTGAATCGGTTGGTCAAACAATTTGAGGATTCTAAAAAATTGATGGGGCAACTCTTAAAATCCGGCGTGGGGCGCGGGCCTTTTCCTTGGCATTAAGGAGACCTGAACCAACTAAAACACGGCACCATTTTGATTTTTGATTTTATAAAAACGCTTGCCTTTTCATA
>JANWYU010000115.1 GCA_025055135.1 Pseudobdellovibrionaceae bacterium
GAGCCGATACCATTACCCTTTTGGCCCCTGCCTTCAAATGCCAAGCAAACTCCTCACGGGCCTTAAACGCGCCAGTGCACTCAAACACAATATCAATATTTTGAGATGCCCAAGGGATCTCAGCAGGATTTTTCACTTTGAAAAGGGGAATTTTCCGATCATTCACAATTAAGGAATTACCTTCCGTACGAACGTCTGGAGAAAAAATACCATGACTGCTATCAAATTTTAGCAAATGGGCAATTCCTTCTGCTGAATCAAGGGTGTTAATACCAACAAACTCAAATCGCTCATCAAAAAAACCAGCCCTAAACACCACGCGACCAATGCGACCAAACCCATTTATCCCAATACGAATTCGCTGCGCCATAATTGTCTCCTTTCAAGGATTTTTTAAACCTTTTTGCAAAAATGTCAAAAGACCTCAATGCTGGCGCCGCGAGACAAGCAGACTACTTTAATTTTAATTACTTTTCCTGTTTTTTATGAGCTTATGTATTGATGAAAAAAAATCACTAAAGAAAGGCAAAAACGGTACAGCAAAATGGCAAAGTATTACCCATTAGCGCTCATTAGCCAAACGCTTGTAATTTCGCTCAATTTTAGCATGATAATCGTGCAATCTCTGCCATTTTTTAACCTGATTTTCACTTTCTATTTTTTTCTGATGCCAATCATTACCCTCCTTAACAAGCTCTTTTTCTTGCGCCACCAATTTGGCTCTTAAATCCTCGTACTCTTTTTTTAACCGAGCCACTTCCTGTTTTTGAACCTCTAACTCATCAAAAACCTTTTTTGAAGCCTCCAAATTAAGCTTTCTTTTTTCAATGTTTTCCTTCAATTTCTGCAAATGATCAGTTAACTTTTCTAACTCCTGCATTTCCCGAGCTAGCCTCTGCTCCTCCTGCCGTTTCTGTTCCAACAAACTAGATTCCGCTTTTTTGAGTTCCTGCTCCCGCTGCTTAATTGTCTCAAAGTGAGATTTCCACTGTTTTTGTTGTTGTCGACTCTCTTCTAAAGCTTGGCTTATCATCTCCAAGTTTTTTTTGGCCACTGACAAGTTTTCCTCCCAAATTTTCAAGTTTTGAAGAGCATTTTGGGTGTTTTCCTTAAGTTTTTCCTCAGATGCCTGCAAAAACGCTATACTCCAAAGACTCATAATGGTAACAATCATGGCTCCTCCCCTGAAGGCGTTGGACAAAGATTAGTTAATGACGAACGGTAATGCCCGATTTCGTCTTTCCAAATTTCACCTTTAAATTTCCAACGAACACTGGCTGGATCCCGTGAAACAGACTCTTCCTTGGACTCTCCCTTGTTACCCTCCGATGCACCTGCCAACAAGTGGCGCAATTGATCGCCCGCTTGACTATAAATTTCATACTGTAAAACCTCAATTTTATCAAAAGTATCTAGTAACATTTTGTGAGTTTCAATCATTCTTTTTTTAAGAGCCAGTCCTGCTAAGTTTTTATGTCGATCTTTTAAAAAATTAATTCTCTGGATTCCTGCCTGTCGCAGAGTTTTTATCTCTTCTCGCGATTTTCTTAAAATATATAGCTTGGTATTCACCCACTCCAAATCATCTCGATCAGCTTCGGAAAGCTCCTTTTTTTTGAGAATTTCCTTTTTTAAATCTAATAGACTCTTCTCAACCCTGACAATTCGAAGCGCATATGTATTGTAGTGATTTAATTCATTCTCAAGCTCATTAATAATTTTTTGTTCCTGAATAAAACTTGGATCCCTGGTAAGAAAGCTAATCCACGCCCTCGGAATCCCCATAACCTCTGGTGCTTTTGGGTTACTGATCGCCTCATGAATCAACTGATAATATTGAGATTCCGTCCATTGTTCTTTGATTTGAGCAGTTTTTTCAATAAGCGGCCGATAGGTTTGTTGCAAATCAATGGTGCTCTTTAAGGCATCTCCGTATTGACATAGTCCCAAGTATCCAACCGTACGGGCTACATAAGACTCTGGTATAAAATTATGTTTAAAATAATCAGTGTGTAGGCTAAACATGTTACCACTAGCTCCAGCATAGTCCCCCATTAATATTTGGCTCCACGCTGACTCCACCTGAGCCGGCAACCATTCAATATAGTTTTGATCCATTTTGCTGTAGAAATTTCTTGATTTTTCATAGTTAGCCTTTTGAAAATACAGGCGAGCCAACAGCAAATATGCCTCGTTCCTCATTTCAAATGGCCACGTTGTGAAAAGGTTTTTTTGATAGGCTTCTTCCAACTGATTTAATGCCCGATCAATATCCCCCAATTTATAGACAATTACCGATCGCAATAAAAAGGCCTTGGGAAATGACGACAAACCTTCTGGAATTTTCTCTACCGCACCCAAAGCACCCTTTAAGTCATTCTCTTTAAGCAAAATATGCGCTGCAAGTAGATAATAAACATCCACTGCACCCATTTTTGCCGATGATATGTTATATTTTTCTTGGTAACTCATCAACTCCCGAACAAAATCTAAGTCATAGCCCTTAACGTTCTTCACCATCTTATACCAGGCCTTCTCTCGCATCTCGGGGCTTTCAAATAATTCCAAAGACCATTTTTTAAAATCGAAATACAAGTCTAGCTGAATCGCCAGATCAGTAAGACGATCCAAAACCATTGCCCTCTGGGGGCCAAACACTGTAGGTAACACATCCAAATAGACCCCCAGAGCCAGTTCCAATTTCTGTGTTCGATAAAAAATTTCCCCTTGAATCATTTTATATTCAAAGGGACTCATATTGTGTAATGGAACTTCTTTTTTATTTAATGGTATCAATTTCTCACGAGGTAACAAATTAGGATTATAATTTAGGGTGAATGACAAGTTATGAGCACCAATGGAGAAAGAGCTTAGAGGATCCAACTGATAATTGACTGAAAAATCAGTTAATACCCCAACCTCTGGAAACTGAAAGGAAGGAATTGAACTTGGAAAATTGATTACCGGAAAGGCTACCGGCTGAACTGAATACTTTTTTAACGAAAAACGCTTAGTCCCACCTACGCTGGCCAGTGCTAAGTCACAAAGTAACAAAAGGGCAAACAAGATACTAAAAAGTCGTGTTATCCCCATAAATCCTCTAAATAAAGTACTCCCAATTAATAAAATACATTAAGACCTATTAAAATAACCGAATCGTTCACGACAATTTCACGCTCCATTTGTCCTTTAACTACGCCCCCTCCCGTATCAGAGTAGTGAGTTTTCTGAGGCGCCCACTGATTTTTAAAATCAAAGCGCAAAGATAGGTGCCTGGTAAAAAATAAATTTTGGGTAATATCCAAATGATAACCAAATGACTTACCTTCCAGCGGTTCGGCATCTTTTAAAAAAGAACGGTAGGATTTCTCACCAACCCCAACATTAATTTGCATATCAAAATATAATATAAACCGATCGATAAAACTCATTTTGGCGTAAAAAGGAACAACTGCTACGCTAACGGCACGGTATCCAGCCAACATATTATAATTGGGAAAAACGTTCTTACTTTTAAAATATTGGGTTGCTTTGTTATCTCCCGTAGAAAATATCTCTTGAGCAATTTCCACTCCCCAGCGCTCACTAAAATAATAACCAAGACCAAACCGAGTTACCTGGGAATTGGTAAAGGGATCATTAAATAGCGCCCCAAGAGAAACATTAAAAAACCAACGCCTTTCCTTAGGAAAGGCCCTATTTTGAATAACTGAAAAATCCGTATCTTTTGCGGACCAAAAATGCTCCTCGATTTTCTTAATGTCTATTTTATCAGATTTGCGCTCTTGAGCAAAAACCATTTGTGACATATTAAACAAATAATTTATTACGAAGAAATAGAGTAACACCCATTTCCACCATGTTCGGATCATCAAACTTGTCCCAACCACAAATCTCATAAACCCTCCCTAGTTTGAATTCTTAAGCAGGAATGGATATGTTACCACTACCTTAGTTCCACCCTTTGGTGCTGGGAACATCCATTTAAGGACACGCTCATTAATGCATTTCTCAACAAAGTCGTTTTTCAGAGAACTTTGATAAATACGCGAGGACTCCACCTTTCCTGATCCTGCAATAGTAAAACGCACTGTTACCTTGCCATAAAGATTGGGATTGGCTGATAATTGCCTCTCATAGCAAAACAAAATTTCGCCTAGGTGCTTTTTGATAACACTACTAATGACTTCAGGATCTAGTCCACCATCCACATCCGCTTCTTCATCAAGTGAATCTGCCACCGACACTCCGGCTTTACCTAGCCTCTGACCAGCGATCTGACCTGTGCCTCCCCTCTCAGACAGAGTTCCCACCCCAATTCCAGATCCATCGTGGATTTTTTTCCCTGTAACTGTTCCCCCAATTTGCTGAATCGAATCAAAGCTTTTTAATTGAACTTCATTAGCCTTAGGCTGAATAGCCTCTGTTACTACAATACGATTTTTAGAGGTAACATTTTGCGTGCTAAATTTGGCTAGCATTTTAGCTAGTCGTGATTGAGCATTATAAGCAGCAGGTTTGGAGAGCTGGGGCTCAGCTATCGGTTTTGCAGTAACAATGTTTTGAGAGACAGGTGCACTCTGAGGAGCCTGCTCTACCTGTTGGGACTCCCTCTTTGCAACTCTCACCTCCCTGCGCAAATTTATTTGAGGGGGGATTTGGGATTTAGCAAATTCCGAGGCTGATTTCTCATCTGGCAGAAATAGATATAACCCAATGCCTACTATAAATATAAAAATGGTAACCATCCTCATCCAAAATACATTTGGATCATGGGTAGATGGTTCTTTTTTCACCTCACGTACAAACTCTGTATGAAGTGGAATAACTTTGCAATACAATTTTTCCTGTGTTTCCTTAGACTCGAGTAACCTCTGCCATCTGCCAGATGGATCGAATTGAGGAAATGAATCCTTAAATTGATCCAGTGTTAAAAGTTGGCTGGAGACTAATTTAGGCCCATTCTTTTTAAAACAAAGCACTCCAACGTTTCGAGATTCAACCGCGTTATTTGTGTTACCATATGGCCAAGCGCCTTCTCTATCCTCTTCTTCTGGAGCATATACCACCTGGGATGAAATGGGCATTAAATCAATCTGGACTTCCTCAATATTAATTGTCGTTTTCTCCTCAATTGGTTTTACTACAAAATCGCCCCCTAGCGATCCTGTTAAATTTAATAAGCACCACTTCTGATCAACAAATTGGCATCCAAATAAAATGGCTTCCCTTGACCACGGCAAATAAATATCAGCCTTACGAGAAGCTCCGGCAACATAAAATCCCTTTTTGTAGTTGAGTTTCCAAGATCGAAGGGATTTATTTTTAAATTTCTTCTGCACCACCAAATACATGTGCTACCTCAGCCATTCAACTGATTCACGAATCTTACCATCAACATTTTTTTTTACTTCGTAAAGAGGCAAAAACTTAATGCCATTTTTTTGAATTAAATAGGCTCCCTGAGGACTCCTAATTTGACCACTTAAAGTCATTTCCTCAAAGTTTACTTCCTGCACTTTGCCACTTTTCTTAATTTTGATAGAGGATCGGTTGCCCGACTCTTGGGGAATTGCTGATAAACTGTATAAAGCGGTAAAAAGGAATATTATCCAATGAACTCTAAAATAGCTCATTGTGAGGCTCCTCGTACTTTATGATCGGTAGCCAAATTTTGATCTTGAGCTCTTAAATATGATAATTTTTTTGAAATCCAGTCCTTAGTTGAGCTAGATTTTAGATAAGGCTTGGCCTTTTCGTAGCTTTTTATCGCCTCGGACCAATCTTGCCTATATTTTTCATGGATCCGTGCAATTTGCAGCCACTTAGCTAAGCCCTCTGTGGTTTTCTTATCAAGTATTCTTAAAGCCTCTTCAAATTGGTGAGATTGGCTCAGACATTCAGCCCAAATGGGGTAAAGGAATTCTCCAACCTGATGTGTTACTTTTTCCTGGGGAACAAAAGCCAAAGCCTTTGGGCAATTGTGCTGCAAGTAACTATCGAAAATCACGGCGTACTTGAGATCGTTAAAGGGAAAACCTTGAATATAGCTTTGATAGAGGAGATTTAACCCTTGTTGGATTTCCCCTTTAAGTAAGTAGACCCGTCCTAATTGATATAAAACATTACTATTTTTTTCGTCTAGTTTCTGCCCCAATTTGAGTAAGTAAATTGCCTCGTCCCATCTGCCATTGGCCGCAGCCTCAAAACTACGATAAAAAGGCATTTCCCATGACTCTAACCCTTGCAATCCCTCATTATTCTCTAGCCACTTTTCTATTTCCTGTGCCGATTTATAACCTACCAAACATGTCTTTTGGTACTCCGACCTACAAGATGGAACCTCTCCATTTATTAACTCAGGAAACAACGTTACCACTTTGCTATCAATAAGGGGAGGCACAGTTTCCTCAGCCTCGTATTCTTCAACGGAATTACGAAAGTTATTAACCGTTTTTTTGGTCTTCTTACGTATTTCTTCCACTTCTTCTCTAATGCTGGTTAATTTTTTATTAAATGGACCTGCTACTACCTGCAATTGGGATCGAAATAGTTTAGTATCCTCATCGCTGCCGTCTTTTATTGATAGATTATTGGCAAAAATTAAAAAATCAGCCAGAATACGCTCCATTCCCATAAGAGCCTCTAAATAATCGTCTGAGTTTGAGGCCGCCCAGTTTAACACATCTTCATAAGCCTTCTGAGCCTTCTCTAATCGCTCCACTTTGATCTCAATAAGCAGCGGGGCACGAGCCAATGATACTCTTAATCCAACATCGGCAAGCTCTTTTTCAAAAATTTTGGCCTGTATCAGTCTCGCCTTAGCCCTTAGCGATCGTGGGTACTGTTGTCCCATAAATTTTTTGGCTTGAGCAAAGGCCTCTTCAAATCTCTTTTGATTTAGTAAACGAAAAGTTTCCTCTAACTGCAGCTCTGAGTAAATAGGCTCAACCTTCCATCGTCTGATTTGGGAGACAATCTGGGAGCGAAGCTCTGAATCGTGTGTAGTGGAATGATAAAGTTGATTCAAAAGAGCAAACCAATCTTTTTCTGGTAGTTTGCTTGCCTCATGATTAAGAAATTTTATAAAACTTTCTTTGTTACCAAGAACTTGCTCTAGTTCAACAATGGTACTAACTAACTGATTTTTTTCCTGACCTGATACAAATGGTAACAGTCGGTAAGAATATTCCTTAACCCGTCTTAAATCTCCAATATCAAAGCTATTTTTGACGACCATTGCATAGATATCTCGCAGCTTCTCATCCTTGGGAAAGCGTTCGGCAAAGAGTTCACCTAACTTTATGGTGAAAAATTTCAACTGATTTTCTTGAGTCACATCCAGAGCTTGCAAAAGTAACTCCCGCTCTGCCTGGCTCAAATCTGGATGATCCTGGATATGCCCCAACATTTTTATCATTTTTAAAAGCTCAGTTCTCTTTCCTTTTACATCCTTCGCCTCTTTTAGGGATTTTTGCAAAATCTTGTACTCAGTTAGCCTTGAAATTTTGGCAAAGTATGCCTTCTTCTTGGTATCGGTTTGCTGTTTCTCATACTTTAAGGCCTGTTCTTTCAAAGCGATCAAATCTCCTTTCTGATTCAAGTAATCAAGCTCTAACTCATGAAACTGTTCCCGTAATCCTTCTGATAAATTTTGTTTTTTTAACCATTTGATGTCCTCTTCGCATTGATTTGCTTTTTTCTGACCCAACAACAATGCCACCCGCTTAATTTTCAATTCAACAACCCTCTCATGATTGGGATAATTTTTTAAAAATACATCGATAGATGCTACTAACGCATTTGAAATATTTTCTTGTTTTAACATTTCAATTTGAGCGTCAATTTTGGCTAATAAATAAAGCTCTTTAGGAAATTCATTATATGCCCTTTGGTAACTATCTATCGCATTGTTTAAACGATTCGAAGAATAAAAAAAGTCCCCAAGTAAGGCCCAATTCTTAGCGCGAACTTCTTTTGAAGGGCTATGCTTGATAGCCATGCGGATTTGGTTTTCCAATACATCGGAGGATTCTTTACGCGGCTTTTTTTTGTTCTCTTCCCACAATTCCTTGATCAGACGGGTTTGTAATTGATCGAGTCCCACAGTACATTCTTCAGATTTAAATTCAATAGCCTCGCAACTAAGGAAGGCCTTTTCAATCAGGCGATTAGCATCAGAATACTGTTTAATGGTTGCTCGAGCCTCGGCAGCTAGTAGGGCAAATTGACTTAACACTTGGGGTTGCTTCTCACTATTAAGAATGGCTTCGTAAACAATAAATGCCTCTTTATGTTTGGAATGTCGTGAGTATATAGCAGCCAAACGACGAAGAGCCGAAAGAGCGCTTTCTTTTGACACGGGCAACCCTATAAAATATTGGTAGGCACTTTCTGCAGGACGTACATCCGCAAAAAATAGTGCCAAATCCTTTAGGGCCTCCTCTTGTATGGCTAAGCGATTTTCATATTGATGCTCATTTTTTAATAAATGTTCTAATCGTGTGATTCCTTCTTCTGTTTCCTTTAAGTTATAGTAAACCCACCCCTTCTTATACTCTGCATACCAAAAGGCCTTACTTTTTGGATTGTTGGTAACTTTTTGATAAAAATCCAATGCTTTTGCAAAATCCCCGCGATTGAAATAAATCTCCCCCAAGGCCAGGTAACTGTCGTCTACTAATTGCGAATGGGGATAGTGTTTAACTAAAAATTGGTAAGATTCCACAGCTTCTTCAATTAGACCCAACTGTTCCAAGTTAAAAGCAAGCCCATAGACAGCTCGGTCAGCCATTTGGTAATTCTTGAAGTTTTTCAATATATAGCGATAGCTATCATTGGCATTTGATAGGGCTTGGCGACTTGATTGATCCTTAATGACTTCCGGTATAAATGATAAAGCCTTATCATGATCATCCCTGGTCATTTCAAAAAAACGAGCCGTTTTCGCCTTTTTATTAAAAAGCTCAGCCCTTCTCATCCACAAATCGGGCTCTATTCGCGCACCCTTATTTTTTTTAATGAGCCTGTCGAGTATTTCCAAAGCTTGATTATCGGCCTTTGTAATAATAGCTTCCCAAGCCGCTTCCTGAGTTAAGGAGTTCGTCTTGTTAGTAGCAAACGCAATTCCAATTGTTAAATTCAGCCCCCAAAATAAAAAAAAAATAACGGTTACTTTGACCATTGTTACTCACCCGACAAAGTAGCTAATTTTACTTTAGGAAAACCAGCAACCGAAAGTGTGTGCATTACCTTCTGAATGATTTGGTACGAATGATCGCGATCCGCCTGTAGGATAATTTCACCTGAGGTTTTTTGAATTCCCTGTAATCGCCCCTGCTCCTCTTGCAGGGCGCTAAGCAGTTCTGGGATCTGTGGCACCTTAGGGTTAATATCAGATACCTTGGTAATTGTTTTATCCCCTAAGCGAATCTCATCTTTAGAAACATAAATGATGGGTAATTTCTTCGGATTAATAAAGCTAGCAGAAACAGGTAACTTCAAGTTAGGAACTAAATCTACTTTGACTTCGGACAAACTATAATTTTGCAAGAGAAAAACAAGAAGAATCGTGAACATATCCGCCATTGAAGTAATGTTAAGGGTAAATCTCTTGGGCACTTCCATATATTGAAAATTTTTGCGACGATACATCTCTTCCCCGCTTATTCTATCCGTCTAGCGCGTTGGCGAAAGTAACTTCGGGAAACATGAAATCAGTTTCCTCAACCTCGCCTGTTTCTGGATTTTTTAAGTACTGAAAGGTATGTTTGCCTCTCAGGGGCTTTCTAGCCATATCAATGGTGCGGATTATGGTATCATAGGATGTCTCAGAGTCTGGATTTAACTGAATTTCAAAAACACTTGGATAACGCTGTTTGATTTTTATTAATTCATGATTAAGGGTTACAAAATTAAAATGTTTTCCATCGATAAGAGGGATGGTAACTCGTTCAACTTTATTATTCGGCGATTTTACTATGATTTCATAACCAGTTTGACTGGATAATTTTAACTCTATCTCCGGATTTTGATCTTTTTTATTCTCCTCAATTCTGGATTTAATCGGCTGAGGAAGGTCCGTATCAATTATGACCACATGAACAAAGGCTGAAGATAGTAATAAAACCGGAATTAACTTTACCATTATGGATAGTAGTGGAGCTAAATCTAAATCGGTCTCCACCCCATGAGTAAGGTCATGTAAATTTTTTTTTCGAACCATACCTTACCTATGATCCTTCTGTTTATGATACCTTCTGTGCTAAAGGGGGCGGCGTTTTATTTTGATTCACAGTAACAGAAGATCCCCCCTGCCAACTTATCAAATCATAGGATGTAAGCTGCTCGGTTAATTTACCTGTTTTTTCTTGAATTTTACCTACGATCTCATTTTGACGGGAAACTAGAAAAGAATAAGCAACCATTAAGGGTATAGCAACAATTAATCCCAACGCGGTTGTATACATGGCTACAGAAATTCCATTAGCTAACAACACTTGTTTCTGAGAGGGATCAGCTTGTGCCACAGCTGCAAAGGATAGGATCAAACCGTGAATAGTACCCAAAAGCCCCAATAACGTTGCAACATTAGCTGTCATGGAAATATGATGAAGCCTTTTTGTTACCAAAGGTATCGTTTCTGCTAGAGCAATGTCATGGGCCTGAAATATCGTATCCTCAGTTTGATCGGCCTTTTCGATAATGGTTTTAAAGGCCTGAGCCAACGGTTTGTCCTTCAGCTCATGACAAATCGCCAAGGCCTCTTCATGTCGTTTTTGTGAAATTAAATTTTGAATCTTTAAAGCAAAGGCATCAAAATTCATCCCGTATTTATGATACAGAGTATAAATACGCTCTAACGTTAAGGCAAAGGCGGCAAACCCTACAGTAACAATAACCCAACCAACAATTCCTGCGTCGTTAATAAACTTGAAAATAGGCATAAACCCTTCTCCTGTTAGGCAACCTTCATTTTCACTGCCTCCTCTGCATCGGATAAGTTTTTAACAACTGAAGGGTCTTCCTTATCAAAAACAACCACGTATTGACATCTGGACTTAAACTGGACTTTATGAGGAATAAATTGCTTGTTGGCAATTTTCCCCCTTTTTATAAAACCAAACTCATTTACCGAGGATGGTTTGATCAGAACCACAGTGTTTTGCCCAATTTGAAGGTGGGGATTTGAGATTTCAATTAAGGCCCCACCTTGAGAAAGGCTCAATATTTTTCCTAAATAGGAATAAGTGTTATTGCTCAAAATGCATTCTAAATTTACCTTATATCGCTTGTTCTTGCGTCGATTTATACCCGGTGTTTCAGAACTTAATTTAAGCTCAGATACAAAATAGACCCGTACCCAACCGGGCACATGATCCGCCCAGACATAATCATGTTCAAAAAGCTCTTTATTTTGTTTTTTTTGGATCATTTCCTCTAGAGTAAAAGGCCCTAGTGATCGATTGTCCTGCTGAATGTACCATTTTGACATCGTTCCTCCCTAAATGATTTGATCTCCCCTGATAAATTTAAACACGGTCATCGACGGGCTATTAAATAGTGCTACCGATGGAACGGATTTTTCGGAGTGAAATTGATTTTTACAACACCCCCATTTTGGACTAAAGAAGACGCGGATCCATGAATAGATATCGTCATTTGATTGGGATCAAAGGTCCATCCATTAACGGCATCTTCAGCTATATGCTGACCATTAATGGTTACCACAATAGTTTCTACCACAGGTTCATAATTAAGATAGAACGTGGAAGTAGGGGGAGTTCGATCCACTATGGTATCTGAAATCAACGATACTGCATCTCCAAATGGTGAGCATAAGGAAGTATTGATTCCGTGAGTCGCTAGAACAAGCTCATGGTAACGACGACCAATCTTCCTTTCCGTAAATTGATTGGCTAAGGACTTTCTGCATTGTTCATCAAGAATCGATACCGAATAAACAGAATATTTCCCTACTCCAGCAAAGTTATCTAAGAAATTAACAAAATATGAAATTGGATACAGGGAGGGATTAGAATAACTTTCTGAAGCATGGAGTCCCGAATGGGAAAAATCATCTTCATCACTAATAATAATAATCGCCAAAAAGGCATCACTGCGCCGAAAACCCTGATTGGCAGGATGGGTTAAAGCGGTTTCAAAGCTCATAAAGGCCCTTTCATCACCATGACCATTGGTCCCTACTTGCACCATTTGAACAAATTTTTGTTCTAAATTTTCGGTATCTCGAGTGAGAAACAACTCGCCAGTGGAGGGACGGCGAAAGTGGGCGCGGGCCTGTTCAGCTGCACTGGAATAAAAGCGCGCCCGATAGGCATCTGTGGTAATCACTGCAATTCTAAAATCATATTTCTTTTGTATAAAATTGCGGATAAATCGAGGAAAATTTTGAGCCAAATGCTGTTGACTTGTCGCCATTGACCCTGAGTTATCGACGACTAACAAAAGATCTAATTTCTGAGGAACCTCTATAAACTGTGGTGATACTAGGTAACTCACTTCCTCGCTACCTACCACAAACGAAGGATCTACCTGTTGACAACTCATCTTGAGTGTCACTAGACCAACCATCACCAATTTGTACCACTTACCCATAAAAGTAACCTCCATGTAACTCCTATTTTAAAAAAAGCCCGCCCCCCAATCTAAAAGCGGCCAAACTATGGAAAAGACCTGTTTTTTGGGTGGTTCATTTAAAGAAGAAGAGGCCTCTCGTACCTAACTCTCTGATTTTTCAGACTTTTGGAGGGGGTACTTTGCCATTTAAGGTTTGAACAACTGTTTAAAGTTTGTTCCTTTTGCATTTTTCGGGTTTTTCTTACATTTTCTTTAGCGAGCCCCCTGTAATTTGCAGATAATCTGTTAAACTTTTAGACAAAGTCCTCATGATTCCAAACACTTTTATTGACAAAACCTTTTCTCAATTCCAAATTGCAGCCATGATCAAATCAAAAACATGCCTTAATCTATGGGGGCTGATCCTCTCAGGACTGTGTTTTCTTCATTGCCTGATGTTACCTATTGTTTTATCCTCCCTGCCCCTTTTTTTTAATCTCATCATCCCAAGCACTTGGCTGAACCTCATCCTCCTTATTATGATTTGGCCAATTGCCGTTATCTCTATTAAAAAAGGTTATCAACTCCATGGTAACAAACTGATTGTCTTTATGGGATTAGCAGGATTAGGTCTAATGAGCGCTGATCCCTTGTTACATTTCCTTTCCCCGGATCCCCCAAATAGCACTCAATTATTAACCCATAATCCAACGGTTCTCACCCCATTTTGGACATGGTTGAATCCTCTTGGCTCGCTTATTTTAATGACGACCCATCTGTATCACTATTTGTTACTACAAAGGACAACCTGCTCCGTCCATGCTGACTCCAATTCTCAGTGTAATATGTGTCAATCTTCAGTAAGTAACAGTGCTTCATTGACCCAAGATTGACAACTTCCCTAATTTAAATTCTACTTATTTTCAATTAGTTTTCATTTTCCATACCATCAAGGGAGGTTTTTATGAGTAACAGGATATTTGATCAGGATGTTCAAAATTCCCGCAGAAATTTTTTAACCAAAATATTTACAGGACTGGGGTTAGTAGCACTTTTCTTGAAGTCTGAAGAGTTACTGGCCCAGCGTAAGAAAAAAGCATCAGAGTCAGCATCAGCCTCGAAACCAACTAGTGACGATCTACCATTGGTGACTCCCGGTCAGGGAATGGCCAAAAGTGTAAATTACGTTCATGACAAAAAAGATCTTACTGATAAAACATTAAAAACAGAACGACAAGGCGTTAAATTCGAAAACCAACAGTGTTCTAATTGCATTTTGTATACTGCCCACGGCAAACGCAACGAGGTTGAAGTGGGTAAATGTCAATTATTTCCCAATCAAGTGGTAAAAGCATCTGGATGGTGCTCCAGTTGGGCGAAGAAAGGTTAATCCCACCCTTTGACAAGGGATAGCATCCATAGTCAAAAAAAACTCCCGTCACTATTCTGCTGTAAGTGAGGGTATTAATCATTATTCCCACCTATAATGAGAGGGAAAATATTGCAGCTTTAATTCGCAATATTTGGAATGAGCTTCCTAGTATTGATATTTTGGTTGTGGATGATAATTCCCCAGATGGCACTGGAGAGGTTGTTGAACATTTGATACAGGCCAACAACAACCAAAATCTAGCGTTACTCAACCGTCCCCACAAGGAAGGGTTAGGAAAGGCGTATTTGGCTGGTTTTCAATGGGCTATCCAAAAACAATTTGATGCCATGATCGAAATGGATGCCGATTTTTCTCATCGTCCTGAAGACTTAAAACACATGCTTGCCTGTTTGAATACATTTGATTTTGTCATTGGCTCGCGTTACGTCTTGGGTGGATCTGTGCGCAATTGGAGCTTATGGCGTCGGATGATTTCCCGCGGGGGAAGTCTTTATGCCTCACTAATATTGGGTTATCCGGTGAAAGACTGGACGGGCGGATTTAATCTCTGGAAAAGAGAAGTAATTCAAGCCCTTCTAAAAACCAATATTTCATCGGAAGGTTACTCGTTTCAAATTGAACTTAAGTATAAAGCATTAAAATTGGGCTTCCGTGGGATTGAGTTCCCCATTCTTTTTGACGATCGTCGCGTGGGACAGTCGAAAATGTCCTCTCGAATAGTATGGGAAGCCCTTCTACAGGTGTGGAGGTTGCGAGCATGGAAGCCAAGTTAATTCCTATTATTATCTCAGGAGGGGCCGGAACCCGCCTATGGCCTTGGTCACGAAAGCTGTTACCCAAGCCCTTCGTACCCCTTTTTAAAGAAAATCTTTTTGAACAAACGGTAAAACGATTAGCCCCCTGGGGCCCGCCTGTGATCGTCACCAATCAAGAGCTTCTTCACATCACCGAACATTCGTTGAAGCAACTCAATGTTAACGCCGCAATTCTTGGAGAACCAACGGCCCGAAATACCCTTCCAGCCATCATGTGGGGTTGTTTGGAAATCTTAAAGCACTATCCATCATCAACCATTGTAGGTGTATTCCCCGCTGATCATTCCATCCCCGATCATTCTCAGTTTCAACAGACCGTACAGCAAGCCATTAGTTTGGCAGAACAAGGATTTATGGTGGTCATAGGAATCCCGCCACGGGCTCCAGAAACCGGATATGGTTATATTGAAAAAGGGCCTCCCCTTTTAAACTCAGGGGGTTTCCAAGTACATAAATTCCATGAAAAACCGTCCAAGGAGAAAGCAGTTGAGTACGTACAAAGAGGCTTTTTTTGGAATGCCGGCATCTTTATTTTTTCCATTGAAACCCTGCTCACTCACTGCCAAGTCCATCAAAAAGCCATATTTGATTTAATGTCTCAATTAGAAAAACAAAACCAAAATATAAAGGACATTTATCAATTGTTACCTGACTTAAGTATTGATTACGGAATCATGGAAAAAATTGACCCCAAAAATATTGCGGTTGTACCTGCATCATTCTCATGGTCAGACGTCGGCAGCTGGGATGCGTTAGCTGAATTACCTGATTCCATTAAAACCCAGTTTATTAGTCACCAAGCATCGGGTAACTGCGTGTTTGGTTTAGAGCATAAAACGTACTGCATTCTGGGAGCAAACGATCTCATCGTTACCGACAATGAGGATGCCTTGCTGATTACTAAGAAGGGCTTTTCCCATCAAACTTCTCAAATTTATCGACAAGTTAAAGAAATTAACCCCCACCTAACAGAGAGACACCGCAAAGAACAAAGACCCTGGGGGGATTTTCAAGTTTTGAAGGAAGGCGAAGGATATAAAGCCAAATTGATTACAGTGTTACCAAAGTCACAATTATCCTATCAAAGCCACGAACATCGAGGGGAACACTGGGTGGTTGTTCAAGGGAGTGGAGAAGTGATTATTGATGATAAAGTACACCCTCTCAAATATGGTGACTCCATTTTTATCGCTCCCAAACAAAAGCATAGGCTACGTAACCCCGGCATTGAAATTCTTAAAATTGTTGAGGTACAAATTGGAGATTATTTAGGAGAAGACGACATAAAAAGATACGATGATAGCTATGGTCGTGTTTAAATATCTTAATTGCCAGCAAACATGGATAAACGGACTGAAATGAAATGGGATGAAATGGGATGAAATGAAATGAAATGGAATGGAATGGAATGGAATGGAATGAAATTGAATCGAATGAAATGGAATAAAAGGGAATAAAATAGATTGGTAGAAAAGGGAAATGGGTTGATCAAAAATGATTGGGTTTATTTTTTTGTACATGATCGCCCAAGTGTTAATTGGAATTTGGGCTTCTAAAAAAATTAAGAGTGAAAAGGACTTTTTGGTTGCTGGACGAAATATTCCATCGCTTTTATTAGTCTTTTCCCTGTTTAGCACGTGGTTTGGCGCTGAAACTATTATGGGAACCTCCGGCGAAGTGTACCGCCACGGCCTAGCGGGTAGCCGCGCTGATCCCCTTGGATATAGTTTGTGTTTGCTGATTTTAGGACTCCTGGTAGCAGGAAAATTATGGCATAAAGATTACTATACCTTAGGTGATTTTTTCCGTGATCGATTTGGAAAAAAAACAGAACAATTAGTTATTCTCATCCTCTTCGTTTCCTCCTTAATTTGGGCTAGTGCCCAAATACGCGCCTTTGGGCAAATTTTTAGCCATTATTCCCAGTTACCATTATGGCTTACTATGACTTTGGGATTTGGTCTGGTGGTTATTTACAGTTTATTGGGCGGTCTTTTAGGAGATATTCTTACCGATTTTATTCAGGGTATCGTCTTGTTACTTGGTCTCGTCATATTGTTAGTTCTCGTCTTGTCTACGGTAAACTTCTCCGAATCCTCTCCCCTCGTTCCGCCCTCTCAATTAAGTTGGACCCTCCCTGATGAATCCTTCTGGCATCGGCTAGAACGCTGGACCATACCCATTTTGGGATCTTTGATCGCTCAAGAATCAATCAGCCGCATTTTATCATGTCGCGATAAAAACCAAGCCAAATCCGTTCCCCTATATGCCGCTGCTGTTTACCTGGTTGCAGGCTCTATCCCCGTGCTCCTGGGATTGGTTGGCCCCAAGATTCTGCCAGACTTATCTGATCATGAACAATTCATAATAAAAATGGCCGATTCTCTGTTACCCCATTGGGCTTTGATGATGTTTATCGGGGCTCTCGTATCTGCTATTTTATCCACTGTAGACAGTATTTTAATAAGCGGAGGAGGATTAATCAGCCACAATTATTTAATCCCCCGCTTAGCCATTCAACGAGAAAATCATAAGTTATTTTTAACACGCTTAAGCGTTATTACCATGGCCTCTGTTGCCTTTGTCATTGCCCTAACCAGCGATGGCATTTATGAGCTTGTGGAGCTAGCCTCCAGTTGGGGAAGCAGCGGTTTAGTCATTGTTACTTTATTCGGGTTATGGACTTCCCTGGGCTCTTCGCGTGAAGCCAACATCACTCTACTTGTGGGAGTTTTTTCTTTAGTAACTTTTCGAGAACTTTTAAACCTAACCACCCCCTATCTAGCTTCCCTTGGTCTTTCCGCTATTACCTTTCTCATTTTGAGTCATTTCTTTCGTAGTAAACGCACCTGAAACGTTAAGATTAATTCTTTTTTTAAAGATCCGAAAAAATAAAATATGCCAATACCTCACCCCCTTTTTATGCGCATAGCGCTAGTAACACTTTTCAGTTCGGGCATATTATGGTCTTGCGCTCGAACGACATCTTTCAATGGAGAATCATCTAAGCTATCTCTAAACTTCGAAAGTCTTAAGGCGAGAAACAAACTCAGTCCCTTAAATTCTCACGTTGATGCGCCCAATTTATTCCTATTAATCAGTCGCTCCGACGGTGCCCCCATTGAAAACTCCATTCCCTACCTCTATGTGTCCCGTAATATCAATCAGGGATCAAGTAATGTGGAATTTTATTTGCCACGTGGTAACTACGTATTGCAGGTTTTTTATATCAGTAACCAACATCAGCCTATTCAAAATGACAATACTACCTATTTTTATGAAGTTGACAAAGCATACAAGGCTGTTACCTATTTTAGCCTGACGAAACCTGTTGAAAACATTCAAGTGAGCCTCAGCGAACTTTCAGATTTTATCTCTGGACGGGTTGCTGGGCGTATCATCCTCGGACAAAATCAATTCAATCAAGACTATGGAGCATCAGGAAATGTCTCCTATCGCCTAAAACTAGAACCTCACCTACCTGCCATTCCACTGCCAGCCAAACTAACTTCAGTTGACCGAATTGTGGATGGCTGGTTTGAAGGGGCGGCCCTATATTCCTCGGGAATAGCCGGTCTAGAGTATGTGATTAATGAAGGGGCAAATGAATCATTTGTATTTCCTGGAAGATCCTATTATCGCCTAGATGAGTTGGCCGGTATCACAAATTCGCCACTGCCAGAGCAAAGGGCCGTCTCCCTCTGGGTTCCTTATACATCAAACTTCGTCAGTGACGGAAGTAGTGTATATCGTTCCATTCGTAAGTCACAAAGTGTGGTTCTTGGATATTGGGGACCTGGTGCCAACTCCAAATCCGTAAAAGCCATAAGCTTAAATCCGAACTTCTTTAGCAGGGCAGAGCCAATTGGATCTCTCGAACGAATGCATGGAGTGGCTCGCCTACGAACCAAAAAGGAAAATGGAGCCCTACAATTGATCGGACCCTCCCAAACAGATTTTGACCCATCCCTTCATGAATTAAACAACCCACAGTTTATTATGGAGGAGTTAGAATTAGGGATCAACTCTTCTCAATTATCTGAAATCGTTCAAAATTTAAAGTTTTGGCATGAAAGTGGCACCCATCTGCTTGGTTATCCCAAAGGATTTATTTGGCCTCATTTGTCCTTTATCGAACCAAACCTAGAAACTGATTACGCAAATCGGCTCTTTCTGAACATCTCCAGCATGAAAACTTATAACATGTCACTTCATTTTGCTGGATTTAACGGCATCTTCGGCCTTGTTTCCCAGGTGTACTCCACTTATGGATTACGTCACTATCACACGCGTTGTGATCAAAGTAACTCCGAGCTTTGCTCAAATC
Source organism: Pseudobdellovibrionaceae bacterium (assembly GCA_025055135.1). Taxonomy (GTDB): domain Bacteria; phylum Bdellovibrionota; class Bdellovibrionia; order Bdellovibrionales; family Bdellovibrionaceae; genus JANWYU01. Next base: position 19,115 of record JANWYU010000115.1, read on the forward strand.
ATAATTATTTGGAATTTCAAATCCTACCCAATATTAATTTAACAGACTTAGAAAACCTGCAGATATTCATAAAAGGAGAAAATGTTGAACCCAATGATATGCCCATTCCCACCTGCCCAGAATTACCTTATGCCGGATGGAATTTGTTAAACAAGAGCATTCATCCCATAGCCGGCAACAAAATCAGAATTTGCGAAGACATAACGTGTTCTCCGCCACTCACAGGATTACCCAGTTATTATCGAATGGCTTTTTGTTTTTCACACCGTCAACAGCCTATTTTAAATCCGGTGGTAGTTAATTCCCATCAAGCTTTTCCTCAGCACCAATATAATTCGTTTCATGTGTTACCGATCCATTTAAAAGTTGAAACCCCACCGTTACCAAACTGGCCCTCGTTTAATGGGCCCATTTATGCCATTGTTCCTGATGCGATGGGTGGATGGTATGTAGGCGGCGACTTCACTATGATTAACGGGCTATCGGTTGGTCGTCTGGCTCATATAAACAGCGACGGATCTTTGGACTCTACCTTCAACGTAACCATTAATGGACCCGTACGTTCTCTGTTACTAGTGGATACCAACTTGTTTGTTGGCGGATCGTTTTCAATGGTAAATAATCTTCCCCGTAGTAACCTAGCTTCTGTTGATAGCACAACAGGCACACTCAGCACATGGGATCCTCGCCCCAACGGGATGGTACGAGCTATGGTTAAAACCGATTCAGACATTATCGTGGCAGGAGATTTCACGGCCATAAATGGGCTATCTACCGGATCCTCCCTTTGGTTCGATCTAGGCGGCGACATTTTTAACCCAAACCCAAACCTTGTAACAGGATGGCCTTCTGTTAATGGTACCATTTATACCGCGATTTCTGATGGAAGTGGGGGTTGGTTTATTGGTGGTTCCTTTACTCAAGTAGGGGGCATTGCCCGCAATAATGTTGCCCACATTACCAATTCAAAAACGGTGTCCAACTGGAATCCCAATGCCAACGGTCCCGTACGTACCCTTATTCGCTCAGGACCCCTTCTTTTTGTCGGTGGCGACTTTACTGCCATTGGAGGAGAATCCCGCAACAGAATAGCAGCTCTGGAAATTGCTACGGGTAACGCAACCCCATGGAACCCCAACGCCAAT
>JANWYU010000019.1 GCA_025055135.1 Pseudobdellovibrionaceae bacterium
CACGAACTGAAGACTCCCCTTGTGATTATAAGTAATTTTATGAATCGTTTGTTGGGTTCTGGTCCGATGCCACCGGATCAGGAAAAAATATTTCAGCAAATGAGTAAAGAACTTGAGTATTTACGTGGACTTATTTCAGAATTTATGCGATGGGTTCAGTTTAGCCATCATCTTTTACAAAATGAGGAAAAGCATTTTTTTTGTTTAAATGAGTTAGTAACACAAGTTATTTCCATACACAGGGAGGCATTTTTTCAGGATCATAATTTGGGATCTTCTCCTCCCGAAGTGAAATACGTTGAAAGTCAAAAAATCCAAATTCTTGCGTCACCGTTTTATATTCGACAATTGATTAGTAATTTGTTGGACAATGCACTTAAGTATTCGGCGGATCTTTTACGCCATCCCCCCACTGTAAGTTTAGGTGACTCGCACTTAAAAATTTCCAGTTTCGGTCGTCCGTTTGAAAATCATGTAATAGAAAGATTGGGACTGCCCTTTAATTATGGCAAACACCCTCAAAAGGGTTTTGGTTTAGGATTAGCTTGGGTTAAGTCCATTTGTGATCATTATCAATTGTTGGTAACAATTCAAGTACATGCTACTGATTGCGATCAATTATGGCTCAATGAAGTTATTGTTGATTTTTCGCGACTGATTCATCCGAGAAATCAAGAAAAATAATTCCTAACCTGAAATCCAATCCAGACAGCAATGGGACCACATAATAGGTGAAGTGCTGCTAACATCAAAGCCCGAAAGAAGGTGTTTGGTTGCCCTAATTCAAATAGTTGCAGAGAAAGCGCCGAGAAGGTAGTGAGCCCCCCACAAAATCCAGTTATAAATATTACATGCCACTGATTTTGATAGTTGGCCCAAAATTGTATCAAAATATTTTGCGGTTTTTTACTTATCTCTGTCAGATAACAAGTGAAGTAACCAGCCAAAAAGGATCCCAAAATATTGGCCATAAACGTTCCCCACACTTGGGACCATTTTATTTTATTCATTAAAATATCAATCCCCCAGCGCGCCAATACCCCGAGAGCTCCTGCAATCATTACCAAAGCAATCAGTAACATAGGATTATTTTACGAAGGGGGCTGGGTATATTGTCAATAAGACTTATCACCTTTTTAAATAATAAAACACATATTGGGTTCCTGAAATCAATGAAAATCCCACACTGATCCATAAAAGAATGTTACCAAGCTGAGGTAACCAAATTACTCCTGGAGTTGGTTCTAAAATTAAAAGTGGTATGGCAATCATTTGCATAACAGTTTTGGTTTTTCCTGCTAGCATGGCTGCTATGACTCTTTGTTCTAGGCTCGCTAGGGTACGAACGCCTCCTATAATTGAATCCCTGATAAAGAACAAAAGAACCGGCCAAATAGAGATTATTTGAGTCACTGCAAGCACGGTAAGAGTACTTGTTACTAGTATTTTATCCGCTATCGGATCAAAAACCGCTCCAAAATTGGAGGTTTGTTTAAGACTTCGGGCAATCCAGCCGTCGATTAAGTCCGTGAGTGAAGCTAACAAAAAAAGTAATGAGGCTAAAATAAAACCGTCTTGCTTTTGAACCAAAATCCCCCATACCACAAAGGGAGTAATCAGGATCCGAGATACAGTGATCATGTTTGCTAACTGTTTCATGTGATCTTGCTTCTCAAATAATCAACAAGCAGATTGTCTAAATTTATGGCAATGCGCAAGTTTTGATTGAACAATTTATTAGACGTCCTGTATTTGGATGATTAAACTGTAGGACATCATAGGACATAGAGGAGGACCCCATGAATCGGAACCTAGCGCTAGAACTCGTCCGCATTACTGAGGCAGCCGCTCTTTCAGCTTCTCGCTGGATGGGCCGCGGTGACGAGAAGATGGCAGATCAAGCAGCCGTGGATGCAGTGCGTTCTGCCTTTGATCGGGTGGCCATTCAGGGAGAAGTGGTGATTGG
>JANWYU010000076.1 GCA_025055135.1 Pseudobdellovibrionaceae bacterium
CAAGGCTCCAGGGGAATTCTGCTTATAAAAAACCCTAACATAGCTATTAGGTAAACCCAAATCAATACCCGGCAATAATCGGAACCGAATGTAATTTTGACCCAAACATGGGGTCGTAGCGCCCATACATTTTTCGCCTAAATAATTGATGGTGCTAGAACTTAGGCTGTCCAAAGGATTCCGAATAGCCCCCGAAAAACCGCCAAAAACATAACGAACATCGTCACGTTTTAAGGCCTGAGTCGTCAAAACTAACTGGTTTGCGAATAACTCTCCAGAACCTACCCCTGACGCCACAGACGTCCCCATATACAGTTTATCATGGCCAAAGCCTTCCGATCCACCAATCGTAATACCTCGAATTGCCTGAGCTACCCGATTGAGGGTCAGGCTATTGGAATAGCGCTCACTTAATCTTTTTGAAACAACAAGTTCTCCTCCACTAAAATCACTTATTGTTAAAGAATTAAAAGTCCAATTACCTCCGCTCACTCCAAAACGAAGTTGGCCCACTCCCCCTGACATAGATCCCGAAAGCCCAATATCCTCAGCAACCCATAAGGGCTCTCCTAGATTCACTATCCTCGCATCTTTCAGATGGGCGTTATGCCCCCAAAATCCCAACACCACTCCAATGGGATCACTGACTCCAGAATAAATTGAAGATCCTGATAACTTAAATATCAACCGATGGGGTAACCAAGCCGAAACAACTTTTTTATTTAAGGAGGGGGCTGCCGCCCATTCACTCAGTTCATCAAGGCGATAGTAGGTGCGCCCTGGAAACAAACCCCCGACCGGGACAACGCCATTCAAAACGTATTCCACGCCAGCAATTTCAGAAGAATACGCCCCAAGAGCACGAAACCAGCCGTTTATAGCTGAACCATAAGAGGTCAAAGCTACTGGTAAAGGAATGGAAGGTAGGTCAGGGCGTAATTTTATTCGATAGGTGATGTTACCCGTAGGACCATACTCGTTTCCTCTCATTTGCCCGTAGGTTATCCGACCAGCTAAACGGGCCGTTATAAAATCCGTCAATTCTTGCAAAGCTATGGACAGATTCTCAACGGACTTTTCCAATTTTATCGTTACTACTTGTTGATAGGCCTTTAGTAGTAGAACTGTGTCACTTACACCATTAGTAAATCCCTGCTCTTTCCGTTCTATGAGCAAAATTTGCAAAGTATATTTGCCTCGTGGCACCTCTAACTCCACTACGGAAGAGACCCCATCAGAAAGTTGTCTCTCAAAATGAAGAGCCGGTTGTCCATCGATTAAATCCTTATCTGTCCGAGATAAGGTAACAAAAAGATACATTGATAGGTTTTGAGGCTGATCGATCGAAACAACACTTGCGTACCCGCTCATTTTTTCGTTGGATTGGTACCCCTCTGAAGAAATTACCGAACTAAAGTCAATGGTAACATGAGATCGATCCTCCCGAACAGCACATGCTGCTACCATCAGACTTACAAAAACAGTAACGAAAAATCTCGTAAGTACGTTGCGCGCTCTACCTAACCTAGGATCCACCAACGTCATCATGTTCCCTCCAAAAGTAAGGTCTTTCATAGGTCTTTAACGGCATATCCCAATAAAAACTTTAAAGATTCCTTTTGGAACAGCTGGTTAAGTTCCTATTGGATCAATTTCAGACACTGATTCCCCTTCAGCCAATCACTCGTTATTTTCATATTTTAATGCTTTGCGTTATAAAAACTGGACCAAAGGCTAAAGTTTTCTGGACCTAAGACGAGGTAGAGGGCGTGGAAAAGGGGTTCTTGCATGACCAACGGCAAGATTTCCACAGCCAAACGTTATAACCAGACCAGATCTTGGTCTAGAAAGGATGACGACTCATGGGCTTAAGAATACAAACCAACTTGCCCTCCATATCTGCCCAGCGTGTGCTGGGTATTCAACAACAACGGATGACCCACGCCACACAGGCTTTGGCCTCTGGAAGTCGTATCGTAACCGCTTCCGACGATGCAGCTGGACTTTCCATTTCAGAATTTTTACGAGGCCAAATTCGTGGAGTGGCCATGGCCAGAAACAATGCATTTAATGCGGTAAGCGCCATCCAGATCTCCGAAGGTGGACTCAACGAATTGACCAACATTGCTATCCGCCTTCGCGAATTAGGTATTCAGGCAGCTTCAGACAATATTGGTGATAAAGAGCGCTCCTTTCTACAAGAGGAGGCCCGTCACCTCGTAGAAGAGGCTGATCGGATTGCAAAAACAACCCAGTTTGGGGATAAAAAATTGCTCGATGGTACGGGAGGCAAGATGACCTTCCACGTAGGAGCCTTCTCAGGACCGGAAAATACGATTTCATACACCCTTGATGCCAATGCCACTGCTAGTGAGCTGGGATTAGATAAAGTAAGCATGAACACTAAAGAAGATGCTCGAGAAGCCTTAGAGCGTGTCGATCAGGCTTTAGAAAAAATTGGGAGATTGCGCGCCAATTTTGGTGCTGTACAAAGCCGAATCAACGCCGCCGTTTCCAACCTTGATATCCAATATGAAAACCTAAGTGCTGCCAACTCTCGCATTCGCGATGTTGATGTAGCACGGGAAACTGCGGAAATGGCCTCTGCCCAAGTTCTACAGAGCGCGGCCATTGCGGTACTCTCTCAAGCCAACACGTTCCCCAGCATGGCCCTAAAGTTAATTGGTTGAGATGACACACAACCTTTGTGACTACAGTCATAAAAGCAACGATTACAAGTCCCTTCTTAATTCGGTTTAGAGTCGTCGCCCACCGCTTCGTGCGATTACTCTTAAGCCCCCCAGATCGAGAACGTTGGTCAATACTTCTCGATCTGGGATTTTTCCTGAGAGGGAATTTTTAAGGAATTACCTCTAAGTGGTCCTTCTCAAAGCGAAGAACTGTTACCTTTTGACCCTTTTGAACCGGCACTGTTGAGCGAAAGTTCCAAATTTCCCCATTAATTTCAATAGTTCCCGATGTATCCGTATCCAAAGAAAGTACTTTCGCCTGACAACCCTGCAATGCCTCCATACCAAATGAAGCCTTTTTGCGACTATCGCGATAGATCACCCATCCAAAAAACGCCACAACTAAAATCATTGCAAGAAAAATCGGCCCTAACATATTAGCAGAAACCCCCTCACTTAACTGAAAAGAATCCACCAAAAATAAGCTACCTACAAAAATAGAGGCCAACCCCCCGATGGCTAACAACCCATAACTGGTCACAAACAATTCAAGAATTAACATAGCCAACCCCAACAACAACAAGCTTAGTCCTCCAACATTAATAGGTAACATTTGCAAACTGACAGCTCCTAAAATAAACAAAATTAACCCCAAAATGCCAGGGGCAACCAAAGTAAACCCTGATGAAATTTCTGTATAAATAGCCAATCCTGCCAATGACAGCAACATAACACTAATATTGGGATCAGCAATTCCATTTAGGAACTTCTGTTTTAAAGTCATTTCCACGGGATTGATATGTACAATAGGCTTTTCTATTTTCTTATTCTTTTTGTCCCATTTGATTTGATTGATGGTTTCAATCAATTTCCCTTCATCGGGAATGACCGCATCAATCAGATTTTTTCGTAATGCCTCTTCCGCCGTAAAGGAAAGACTCTCAGAAACTATTTTTTCCGCCAATTCCACATTCCGTCCATGCTTTAATGCCTGAGCCCGAGCCATAGCCGCCGTGTCCTGGACCGCCTTATCATTCACTGGACCTTTGGGATTTTCTCCTCCTGGCATCACAGGATGGGCAGCACCAATGTTTGTTCCCGTTACCATAATCACCACATCAGCCGCTAAGCTAACCAAAGCCCCTGCACTGGTAGCACTGGCTCCTCCCGGAGCAATCACAACGATAACAGGAATATTACTTTCGTTGAAGGCCTGAACAATATCTCTCGTGCTACTCAGTAGACCTCCTGGGGTATTTAATCGCAATATATAAGCTGATACCTGACTTTGATTGGCCAACTTAAGATTACTAATAATATAATCTGCTGATCCAGGATTGATCGTTCCTTTTAAATCTAACTGCCATGCTTTTTCCGCAAAGGCGTTGAGATTAAAACATAACGTGAGAAGATAAGTTAAAAAATGAAACCTTGATAAAATCATAGAGTGTATTTTAATTGATTTTTGTAATATTTCCAATTAAAAATGCCCTCTCCAGGAGGCGCGACCAATGAACTCTTTGGGAAGACATATTTTAGTCGAATTTCTTGGATGTTGCCCAGAGACATTAAACGATGTTTCCATTATAGAAAAGGGAATGGTTGAAGCTGCAGAAAAAGCAGGAGCAACCGTAATCAATTCTACGTTTCATCACTTCTCTCCTTATGGCGTATCGGGAGTCGTCGTAATACAAGAAAGTCACCTCGCTATCCACACCTGGCCCGAATATCAGTACGCCGCGGTTGATTTATTCACCTGTGGCGACACAGTAGAGCCCTGGATTTCTTTTGACCACTTAAAACAAGTGTTTAAAGCAACCAATCACTCTGCTCTTGAAATGTATCGTGGTAACATTAATTTGCTCAATCGCACCGAGTTACAACAAACAGAAGTAAACAGAAACATTAAACCCAAAGCCAAATTCTCTCGGACCCTCTGGTTCACCGATCGAGATGAAAATCAGGCTTTGTCGCTACGATATTTGGGAGATTGTCTATTTAATCAGCGCTCTCCCTATCAAACCGTGCGCGTTTTTGAAACCTCCGCCTACGGCAAAATGCTGACAATTGATAATTGCATTATGGCTACCGAACGGGACGAAATGCACTACCACGAAATGCTCGTTCACCCGTGTATGCAATTACATCATGGATCACCCCAAAACGTATTAGTGATCGGAGGAGGTGATGGAGGAACCATTCGCGAAATCTTTAAATATCCATCGGTAGAAAAAGTAACCATGGTCGAAATTGACGAACTCGTGATAAAGGCTTCAAAGGAGTTCTTCCCCAAATTGGCCCGTGAGTTTAATAATCCCAAATTAAGGTTGATTGTGGGGGATGGAATTGAATTTATAAAAAAAGCTGAACCTGAAAGTTACGATGTCATCATAGTTGACGGTGCGGATCCAGTGGGCCCTGCGGAGGGACTCTTCTCAGAAGAGTTTTATCGAAACTGTTACCGCGCCTTGAAAAGTAACGGTCTTATAAGCGCTCAAGGTGAATCACCAATGTTTCACGAATCAGCATTCGTCGCCCTTCATCAACGGCTGAAAAAAATTTTTGGAGCTCAGTCAGCCCACGTTGCATTATTTTTTGCGCCGACCTATCCTTCAGGAATGTGGAGTATACAGATTGCTCAAAAGGGCCCCCTTAATCCTATCAAAGATCTCAATGTGGAAAAAACCTCTCAGTTTTTAAAATCCAACCCCCTCCATTATTACAACATTGACGTACACTACGGAGCCTTTTCCCCTCCTAACTTTGTACAACAAATGTTAAAAGGCACCATGTAACTTTCTCGGTAACGGCGGTTACTTAAATGAAAAAAAAGATCAACCCCAATTCGGTAGCGGTAAAAAATGGACAATTATTTGGTCTCAATTGTTCACCTGAAGATTCAAGAATCGTAGCACTTCCTGTGCCATGGGATGTTACCACCAGTTATCGTCCTGGAACCGTAAGTGGGCCTCGCGCCATTTTGGAGGCTTCTTATCAGCTGGACCTCTATCACCCTTGGCTGCCTGAGGCTTGGAACCTCCCTCTGTACCTTCTTCCTGAAAATCATTCCTGGCTTCAAACCAGTAAAGATTTACGCCCCAAAAGTGCTGCCATAATTGACGCTATGGAACGGGGACTGCCTATTAAGGAAGATCCCCAACTGTTTGCGTGGCTAGCAGAAATTAATCAAAAATGCCAGTCACTGTCTCAAGAGTGTTACCAAATTGTGAAAAGCAGGCTACAAAAGCAACAAAGGATAATTTGCATAGGCGGCGATCATTCCATTAGCCTGGGTCCCATTAGGGCTTATGCTGAATTTTTCCCGCAGCTTTCTATTTTACATATTGATGCACATGCAGATCTACGTAAGGCTTATGAGGGCTTTGAAGAGAGTCATGCCTCCATTATGCATAATGTATTAAAATGGTGCCCTAATGTTACCATATCCCAAATTGGACTCCGAGACGTTTGTCAAGAGGAAGTGGAAACCATTCAAAATAATCCCAACATTCATGCCTTTTTCGACTGGGACATCAAAAAAGATATGGCAACAGGAGTTACCTGGGAACAAATTACGGATCGCATTTTAGATACTCTGGGTAACTGTGTTTATGTGAGTTTTGATATCGATGGTTTGGATCCTAAGTTGTGTCCCAATACCGGAACCCCTGTTCCTGGAGGGCTTGAGCTTTGGCAGGTTCAATTTTTGCTGGAAAAGATTGTTGATTCAGGCAGGTTGGTGGTAGGTGCTGATTTAGTAGAAGTAGCCCCCGATCCATCAAATCAGTCAGAATGGGATGGTAACGTCGGAGCTAGAGCCCTTTTGGCTTTAGCCTTATCCCTAGCCAAATGCCTTTCTTAAAAAAATGATTCACCAGAAAAAACCCTTCCACATTGAAGGTTACCATCCATCTTAGCAGCATTTGCTCTGTTTTTAGCTACTTGTAACGTCATAACTTGGGTAACATCGGATAAAGCCAAGTGTTGTAGACCTCGTGGCAGGGCTTCGGTCAGTAATACCGCCAAAGACGGGCCCAAAATACGAGCAAGCTGCTCTTGAATGTGAATTGACCGTCCATTTCCAAGACTGCTAATAAAATTAATATACTTTTGCTGAAGCCCAACTAGGCTTGAGCGCAACCAACGGGGAAAATTGGCACCCGAACCCTCTTGGGTGATCAGTTGGGCCAAAAAAGTCAGCTTGAGTAGTAAATACAAATTTTCTTTGAGAGAAGCCTCCTCAGGAGTTACAGTTCGTCCGCCTCCATTTTCCCCTCCAACACCAAAGTCAAAATACGATAGAGAAAAAAACAAAGATTCAAGAAAATGACTGCGTCCTGCTTGGCCCTGGAAATGAGTTATGCTTGGAACTGTTACCTTCAACCATAAATTCAACCCTTCCACGGTTCTTTCAATATTTGCTCTAGCCCACTCCATATCCCCAGGAAAACCACCAATCCTACCCTCAGCAAAACGCATTCTATTCATTAAAAAATGATTTAACAGCACAACCGATTCTCTCGAGCCCACAAATCGATACGTTTGGTGATCCAATTTTAATGTATAAATAACCAGGCCATCGAGAACATGAGTGTTGAGGGCTGCCAAAGTCAAAGTATTGTTGGCGTTCCCCCCAAAAGCCCCTCTCAGAACCATTTCAGACTGCAAGACGTCTGCCTTTGCCGTGTGACCTCCAAACAGTTGGATCAGTAACCCAAAAGTAAATACCACGAGGGCATTCCTAAGCGCCTTCTGTTGTAATCTTGGCTCTGAAACAAAAACTCCAACACAATCCATCTTTCCTCCCCTCACATCCTCTAGTGACAATCCCAAATAATTTCAACAAAAACCGTAAACAGATCACAGATTGCTAATATGAGTTATAGCTGCGCCAAAGATTTCAAAACAACCCGAAATTCTCTTGAGAACTTCTTTTTGAAAAAAATCAAAAGGGGCTTAAAAAATTAGTCATTTAATTCTGGAAAAATTTCCTTAAACGATTAATTTAATTACACTCATCGGTTGCTGATTGGCCTCCGCAAGACTTGCCATCTGATACTGCTGAAGGGCCCGCAATCGATAAAAATCGCTGGTGGTTTGGGCCATGTCCGCATCGGCCACATTGGAATAGGCCCGATACAGGTTTTCTTCCATTTCTTCAGCATGGCTAAGGGCTGATCGCAACCGAGCGGCAAAGCTTCCAAACTGAGCCCGCGCCTTAGCAATCTCCCATTGAGCCTGCTCAACTGCCTTTAAAGCCCCTCGCGCATCACTGGCGGTCTCTATGCCCTCTCCTGAAAGATCAAGGCTTTTCACCGAGGTATTGGCAGTCAAATCAACAACGATGCGATGATACTCATCCGATCCCGGGCCCACCTGAACCTCGAATTCACTTTTGGGATTATTCAGTAAGGATCGTTTACCCATAGCCGTTGTCTGAGCGATACGATCTATTTCTTTCAAAATTTGTTGGAATTCGAGATTCAAGAGGGATCGTGAATTTTCATCCCACTCGGAATTGGCCGCTTGAATGGCCAGTTCCTTAAGGCGAATCAAAAGATTACTTTGCTCATTAAGCCCCCCTTCCGCAATATCAGTGAAAGCAATAATGTTACCTATATTTTGCTGACTGGCCTGCCAACCTTTAGCCTGACCTTCCAATTGCAGGGCAATAGCCTTATCAGCAGGATTGGCATTTTGAGGGTGAATACGCTTTCCGGAGGCCATTTGGCGTAAGGTTACTTCCAAGGACTCACTGGTTTTCTTAATCTGGTGTTGGGCAGCAATGCTAGCCAGATTGGTGTGAATGCGTAGACTCATTAGGCACCTCCTCATCGGGGCGCCGCCCACCGCTCTTTTTTCTTATAACGCGTTGCATTAAATATTTGAAGTAAAATGATAATTTTGTTTTCTTTTGATACAATAGATCTGATGATTAAAGAAATTGCTTTAGACCCACCCCTTCTACAAAAACTGTTCGATCAATTAGATGTGTTTTCCCAACATCATATCCTATTGATTGGAGATTTGGGGCTTGATGAGTATCTGATTGGCGAAGTGCGCCGCATTTCTCCTGAGGCCCCTGTGCCAGTTGTAGAAGTGGAATCACGGGATATTCGCCTTGGTTTAGCGGCCAATGTGGCCTTAAATATTAAAACCCTCGGTGGAAATGTTACCACCATTGGGCTCATTGGAGACGATAGCAACGGCGAGCAGCTCAAAGAAATCTGTAAGCAAAAACGAATTAATACCGCTGGGTTTGTGATTGATCACCAACGTAAAACCACCTTAAAAACCCGCATCATGGCGCATCATCACCATATTGTCAGAGTAGATCATGAAACCAAGCAATTTTTATCTCCCTCTGCTTTGGAAACAACCCAAAAATACATTTTAAAACATATCCATGAGGTTGATGCCATTATTATTCAAGACTACGGCAAAGGAATGATTTCCCCAGAGCTGGTTCGTTTTATTATCGACGAAGGGAAAAAGGCTCAAAAACCAGTATATGTGGATCCCTATCGCACCAATCGTGCAGAATTCTACTCAGGATGCACCCTGATCAAACCAAACTATCAAGAGGCGCAAGCCCTTGTAGGAATGGATCCGGATGATATTAAGAAAATACCTAATCGAGTGGAATTGATCGGCAAGACACTTCTTCAGCGAGCTCAAGCAGAATGGGTGGTGGTTACTCAGGGCAAAGAGGGTATGACCTTGTTTGATCGTCAACAAAACATGACCCGAGTACCCACGTTTGCCAAAGAAGTCTATGATGTTACTGGAGCAGGAGATACTGTGATTGCTACCCTATCTTTAGGGCTAGCCGCCCATCTCAGCTTGGAAGAAGCAAGCATTCTGGCGAATATGGCAGCAGGTATTGTGGTGGCAAAATCTGGTTGTGTTCCCTGCGAAAAAGAAGACTTACGGCAGGTTTTAAGCTCGTTAATACCTCGCTAAAATCGAGAGGTGGTCAGTATAAGGGTGGGTAACTTTTTGAAGGCCAGTGATCACAGGGTATGATGTCAAGACTGATTCCTATTTTGGTTGCAATAGGTTTGGGTTTGTCGTGCCAAATGGCCCCCAAAACACAAAGCGGAGAGGCCTCTCCCACTGAACCGGTACTCAAACTCGTCACAAAATTACAAGTGATGGAAGGCCCCATGAAACGCACAACAGCAAAGGGTCTTTGGCACATTAAAGGACGCAATTATTTACGTCTGGATATTACCGGACCATTTGATCTCTTACTGGCACAAGTGTTTGTTACTCCAGAAAGGACTGTCGTGATTAATCATAGTCAAAAACAGGTCAAAGAGGTTCTCAGCACAGAACTGATTGATATTCATAATGTTACTGTTCGCCCACTAGACTTAGTAGCACTCATGCAAAAGGAGGTTCCCAGAAAAGCCTTAAATCACAGCGGATGGTCCTGTTCCCAAAACCAATCCTCCTGGACTTGCGTTCAGAAAGACGCCAAAGCCGCTTGGATCAATCCAGATCAATTTTTCTTGGAAATACCCGGCAAAAGTCTAACCGTTACTGTTCTAAACCGTGTTACACTAGATACCAACTCTCATTTTTTTGAACCCAAATATCCCAGCCACTATCTCAAGCAACCTTAGGCCTAGTTCGAGATAATCCATTTTATTTGATCCAGTGAAACCGGTAAACTGGAACAGGAGTCGTAATGAATATGTGGGAACTGCTATTGAGTTTATTTGCTTTATCACTACTAACGGGTTATCTCATCCTATGGAAAAAACTAAAAGCTCTGTCGGGACAAGAGGGATCTTTAAGTCAAGGATTACAACTATTGCAAACAAAAATCGCCATATTGGAAGACCTTAGTAACCGGGTCGAGGAACAACAGAAACAGGCCCAAATATTTTTCGATAACAAGCACAAACAGATGCAAGAACTACTCGACACCATGGAAGAAAAAATTCGTAATTTAAATGAAAAATCATCATGGTTACTGGACCATGGGGAGCAATTGGCGGAGCGAGAACTCACCATAAAGCTCACCCGCGCTGCCATACTGGCCCATAAAGGCGTTCCCGCCGTTGAAATCGCAAAAAGGCTGGGACTCGGACTTCAAGAAGCTGAACTCATTGCGTCTTTAAATAGCCAAACACTCCAATTTGATATAGAATCATTACCCAATTGGTTAAAAAAGAGTATTGAACAAGAACTAAGAGGGTAACCTTGTACTCGTCGATAAAAACAAAAGGCGTTCATTATTTTTGGGGGCTCATTCCCATAGCGCTTATCATGCCTGTTACTCTGCTAGAGGCCAGGACCATTCATCATTCCGTTATGTGCACAAAAGATCTCCAAGTGCGTTTTATTTTGGTGGAAAAAACCGAATCGCAAAACCAGCCCTTTCTTTGTAAAATAAAAAAAATGTCGGAAACGGTGTTGTCAGGAATGTTTCAACAAATGTCCGAAGCGGAATCATGCCTGCATAGTATAACGAAATCGTTTTCCGATCTTGGTTGGAAATGCCAAAAAGAGGACGTCGAGTATTTAGGGTCGCAGCGTTGAAATCACACCATATGAAATCCTACATGAAACAAAACAATTGCTTTTAGAAAAACTGCTGGGTGTTACTATGAGCCAGTTACAAGTACATCTTGTTCAAATGACTAGCTGTGATTCGTTAACCCAAAACATTCAGCATTTAAAGGAAGTGCTGACAGCGTTACCTCGAGCGGATCGACCCACCCTAGTGGCCCTTCCGGAAAATGCCTTATTCCTGAGATCAGATCCCAATCAAAACATGTTGCAGATTACTGTGAAAGACCCTGTATTTGATGATTTAAAGCATATCGCTGAGAAAAAGAATTTTTTTATCCACGTTGGCTCTGCTCCCATTTTAGTTGAAGACCGATTCACTAATGCCTCCATTTTAATCTCCCCTGCGGGTAACGTTCAGGTATCATATGAAAAACTCCATCTCTTCGATATTCAATTAGAGTCGGGCCTATCCCTGAGAGAGTCTGATGTGTTTCATCATGGTATCCTGCCTAAAACTTTTTGGATATCGGATTGGCTGATTGGCCAATCCATATGTTATGATATTCGCTTTAGTGAGCTTTATAATTTTTACGCCCGTATTCCCGTAGACGCCATCCTCATACCATCAGCCTTTTTAGTTCCCACAGGCCAAGCCCATTGGCACATTTTAAATCGAGCGCGGGCCATTGAATCCCAATGTTATATTATTTCTGCCGCTCAAGCAGGCAAACATCCTAGCTCATCTGGGAAAGAGCGAATCAGTTTTGGTTACTCTTTAGTCGTTGACCCTTGGGGAGACATTTTAGCGGAAGGATCCCCCGACCGTCCCCAAGTATTATCAGTAACCTTAGATAAGTCACGCATTCACCAAGTCCGCAAACAAATTCCAATGCACCATCACCGGCGTTACCATCTATAATTAATGTCCCAATTCTTCGGTCAACGGACCATTAGACGAACCACTCAAAAATTGACGCACCACCGGGTCGGGGTTGTTTAAAGCATCTTCAGGAGAACCCAATTCCAATAGGCTTCCTCGATATAAAAATAAAACCCTCTGCCCCACTTGCCAGGCCCGATGCAAATCGTTGGTAACTATCAAAACAGTAGATGCACGCTCTTGTTGTAGCCGAATAATCAAATCAACAATGTGACGGCTGGTGATAGGATCAAGACCCGCCGTAGGATCATCGTAAAAAAGAATTTTTGGTTTTAAAGCCTGAGCTCGAGCAATCCCAAGCCGTTTTTGCATTCCTCCACTCATATTTGCAGGTAACAAGTGTCCCGCATGGGCTAATCCCACCAAATCCAACTCATGCGCCGCTCTGCTCTTTGCTTCCTCAGGAGAAAGGCACTCTCCTGATTCCTCAAGCGCAAAGGTAATATTTTCCAAGGCGGTGAGGGAGTCAAAAAGAGCGTTTTTTTGAAATAGCAACCCTATTTGTCGCTGAATTTGCCTTTGATTCTGCGCTGGCAAATCATAAAAATGACCATGATCAAAATGAGATACCGTTCCCAAGGTTGGACGTAACAACCCCGCCAAAATTTTTAGTAAAGTGGTTTTACCATGGCCCGAAGGCCCCATCATAACCACTCGTTCATTAGGATAAAGACTAAGGTTGATATTTTGAAAAATGGGTTGGTGATCCCATTCAAACCCCACGTTATGTGCCACTAAAATCGGCTTTAACGCCATGCTAAACCCCACGACTTAAAGAATAAGTTGATTTAATTTCAAAATAAACTCTCTGACAAAGGAGAATAAAACAATGAGACGCAATAAAATTGCTATTATTGGAGCTGGTTTTGTTGGATCAACCTGTGCCCACTGGGCTGCAGCAAGGGAATTAGGCGAAATCGTGCTTTTAGATATTAACGAAGGGGCCGCTCAAGGAAAGGCCCTCGACTTAATGCAAGCCGGTCCTATTTATAAATTTGAATCCCATGTTACCGGAACTAGTCGTTACCAAGATATTGAAGGCAGTGATGTGGTAGTGATTACTGCAGGACTTCCCCGCAAGCCTGGTATGTCAAGAGATGAATTGGTTGCTGTAAACGCTAAAATCGTTAAAGAAGTTTGTGAAGGAGTGAAAAAGTACGCCCCCCAAAGTTATGTGATTGTGGTTTGTAACCCGATGGATGCGATGGCCGTTTATGCCAAGCAAATCTTAGGCTTTCCTCGGGAGAGGGTTTTAGGAATGGGGGGAGCCTTAGACTCAGCTCGATTTCGTGCATTTATTGCCAATGAGTTAAATGTTTCCTATCGCGATGTGGTCGGCATGGTCATTGGCAATCACGGCGATGCCATGATGCCGTTAGTACGTCTGGCCAGTGTGAATGGTATACCAATTACTTCGTTGTTACCCACTGAAAAAATCAATCAAATTGTGGCCCGTACCAAACAAGCGGGTGCAGAAATTGGAGGGTTACTCAAAACAGGATCGGCCTATTATGCGCCTGCCGCAGGATCTATAGAAATGGTGGAGGCTATCCTCAAAGATCAAAAACGCGTTATTCCGTGTGCTGTTGAGCTCAATGGAGAATATGGCGTTCATGGTTTGTTCGTTGGAGTTCCCTGTGTCTTGGGAAAAAATGGCTTGGAAAAAATACTGACCATTGATCTTACGCCCTCAGAAAAAGAGGAATTCAATAAGTCAGTACAGGCTGTTCAAAACTTGGTAGATACCTTAAAAAAGCTTTAGGGTAACAAGAGACTGCTCCCATGAATATTCATGAATATCAAGCTAAAGAGGTTTTAAAAGAATATGGCGTTCCTCTTTTAAAAGGAGGTGTCGCCTACACCCCCGAGGAAGCCGAAAAGGTGGCTGCTACCATTGGTGGATCGCTTTGGGTAATAAAGGCCCAAATTCACGCTGGAGGACGGGGAAAGGCCGGAGGGGTAAAACTCGCTCGCTCCTTGAGCGAAGTCGCCCAGGTGTCGTCCCAGATTCTGGGCAGAAACTTGGTAACCCATCAAACTGGTCCGCAAGGCAAACAGGTGCATAAAGTTTACGTTGAAGAAGGATGCCAAATTGAGCGGGAGTTTTATTGTGCCCTTATGGTAGACCGTTCTTCCCAAAAAGTAACCCTGTTGTATTCAGCTCAAGGGGGTATGGATATTGAAGAGCTTGCCGAGCGAGATCCCGCGGCCATTAATAAAATTACCATCAATCCCGTTACCGGATTTTTGCCATTTCATGGGCGTCTTATTGCAGAAGGCTTAAAACTCAAGCCCCAATTGTATCAGACCGTATACCACTTTTTTAAAGGACTATATCTTGCCTTCGTTGAAAAAGATGCTTTTTTGATCGAAGTCAATCCACTTGTGTTAACCCATGATGAACGATTGATTGCCCTTGATGCAAAAATGAGCTTCGATAGTAACGCCCTTTTTCGTCATCCAGAAATTATGAAATATCGGGATTTGACCGAAGAAGACCCGACCGAAATTGAAGCTTCTAAATATGACCTATCCTTTATCAAATTAGACGGTAACATTGGGTGTTTGGTTAATGGGGCAGGTCTGGCCATGGCAACTTTAGATATTATCCGCTTACATGGTGCCATGCCCGCCAATTTCTTGGACGTTGGAGGAGGGGCCAGTCAGGAAAAGGTAACTGCTGCCTTTAGAATCATTTTAAAAGATCCCAAAGTAAAAGCCATTTTAATCAATATTTTTGGTGGTATCATGAAATGTGATATTATCGCGCAAGGGGTTATTGCCGCCTCAAAAGAAGTGGGTTTGAAAGTGCCCGTAGTGGTTCGTCTTGAAGGCACCAACGTCGAATTGGGACGAAAACTATTACAGGAAAGTGGCCTAAACATTATTGCTGCCCATGACTTAAATGATGCCGCCCAAAAAGTAGTCGCCTGCTTGAAGGAGGCTTAGTATGGCCATTTTAATTAATAAAGAAACTCGGGTGATTACGGCGGGAATCACAGGATCGCAAGGAACCTTTCATACGGAACAGTGTTTGAATTATGGTTCTAAGTTTGTGGGCGGTGTTACTCCTGGTAAAGGAGGAACCCGCCATCTAGGGCTGCCGGTTTTTAATACGGTCTATCAAGCGCGCCGAGAGACGGGGGCCAATGCTGCCATGATTTTTGTTCCTCCAGCGTATGCTGCCGATTCCATCATGGAGTGCGCGGATGCCGGCATTGAATTGATTGTTGCTATTACCGAGGGTATCCCGGTTTTGGATATGGTGAAGGTCGTTCATTTTATTAAAGATAAACCAACCCGACTTATTGGACCGAATTGTCCTGGGGTGATCACTCCAGGTCAGTGTAAAATTGGTATCATGCCGGGATTTATCCATAAGCCCGGTAACATTGGGGTGGTGTCTCGATCGGGAACTTTAACTTATGAGGCAGTTCATCAGCTAACCCAGTTAGGATTAGGGCAGAGCACCTGTGTTGGGATTGGAGGGGATCCCGTTAATGGCACCAGTTTTATCGATGTTCTCAGTTTGTTTGAAAAGGATCCAGACACACATGCGGTAATTATGATTGGAGAAATTGGCGGCTCCGCAGAGGAAGAGGCGGCCCAATGGATTCAAAGCAACTTTTCCAAACCGGTAGTTGCCTTTATTGCAGGGGCTAGCGCACCTAAAGGGCGACGTATGGGGCATGCAGGGGCAATTATCAGTGGAGGAAAGGGAACGGCTGAGGCCAAATATGCGGCACTCAGTGCGGCTGGGGTTCATATTTGTCGCAACCCTGCAGAGATGGGAAAAACATTAAAACAGGTATTAGAAAAAGGGTAACCTTAAACGGGTATTGATAGAACATGATTTTTGCTTAATCAGTGAGGGAGGTCTTTATGGCAAAAGAATTAACCTTTTCCATTATCAAACCCAATGCTATTAAAAAAAATGTCATTGGCGACATTATTCATCATTTTGAGTCAAACGGCCTTAAGGTAGCAGCGTGCAAAATGGTGCGTCTTTCCCGGGAAAAATGCGAACTATTTTATGCAGAGCATCGCGAGCGGCCTTTTTTTGGAGAACTTGTGAATTTTATGACTTCTGGACCGGTGGTGCTGATGGTTTTATCGGGCGAAAATGCCATTCAGAAAAATCGCGATTTGATGGGAGCCACAGATCCTGCAAAGGCAGCTCCAGGTACCATTAGGGCGAAATACGGAGACAATGTGGGAGAAAATGCGGTTCATGGGAGTGACAGCCCACAGTCGGCGCGACGGGAAATTGCCCTTTTTTTCGAGCCGCATGAGATTGTGAATCTCAGTTGAACCATTGTCCCCTCCCTTTCCTACTCTATAACTTTACTTGGGAAAAACTGCCTGCTTAACATATATACATGACACTTAGATTCATAACAGTAAGCCGAATGAGAATTTTATTGGCTTTAGCGACCCTGGTTTTACTAGGATCATGTGCTCACTTTTCGGAAGAGCGCAGGGAAAAGGCCCGGCTACAGTTTGAAATTGCCATGGGTTACCTTGAGTCAGGAAGTTACCCTGAGGCGCTTAATCACTTTCTGAAGGCCCATGAGCTTGACCCCGATGACCCCCACATTTTAAATGGTCTTGGTCTTACCTATTTTCATCGGGGAAGAGTTGATCTTGCTAAGAAACACCTTCTTAAAGCGATTAAGAAAAAACCAAGTTATACCGAAGCAATTAATAATCTCTCCTTCATTCTCATTGAAAACCAACAATACGCTGAAGCGGAAAAATACATTAAGCGTGCCCTCCAAGATCTAACCTATCCTAAACCAGCGACCGCTTTGTTAAATTTGGGCTACCTAAACTATAAAATAAACAAATTAGAAGCCGCAAAGCGTCCGGTAACCCAAGCCCTACAATATGATCGAGATAACTGTTTTGGTAACCATCTTTTGGCCAAAATTTATTATGCCGAACACGATTTTAAAAATGCAGCACGGGCATTTGATAAAGCTAGCGCAGTTTGTAGTCTTGATGCTGCCGACGAAATTCACTATTATGCAGGAATGAGTTACCAAAAGGCTGGAGATCTATCACGGGCTAAGGCGCGCTATCAAGAAATTTTGCGCCTGTTCCCTGAAAGCAATTATAGGGATTTAGCGGAGGATCAAATCCAGCGCATAGAAAGGGTGCTGTCTCAATGACTTCCCTTGCAGAGTTAGGTGCTAAATTAAAAGAAGCCAGAGAGTCCAGTGGTTTGACTTTAGAACAGGTATCTCATCAATTAAAAATCCAAGTTAAAGTGTTAGATAGCCTAGAAAAGGGAGTTATTCCTGAGCATATACCAAGAGCAATTTTTAAGGGCTTTTTAAAATCTTATGGAAGGCTCGTGAAGGTAGAGATACCAGATTCGGTTCTTCAGGAGTCTTTGGCGTTAGACAAAGCCATAATAAAGAAAACCTCCAACATACCCCGCGCTAGTACTGCGGATAATAATGCTTCCCTCAAGTTAGGTTGGCTCAAATGGGGCCTGGGATTGGCTATTCTCATGCTCCTTTTGGTTTCGGTAAAAACCTATCGTAAATACCGAACGGAAAAAATGCGAGCTTTGGAACTACAAAAAACCTTAATTCAAGAGGATAACGCCCAAATGGCTTCTGTCTCCGATGGAGACCCAAAGATTTCACAACCACCATCTCCACCAACTAATAACCATAATGATCAATTAAATGCTTTCAACCAGACCGAAAGTGGCGCAACATTAAAAAATCCCTCACCAAACTCTGCGCCAGGCCCCTCTTCAGCTCCCTCTCCCGACCCATCTCCAAACCCCTCCCACTCACAGTCAAACACCTCCTCACATTCCTCACAGCAGACCGGTAACAATAATCCCGTTGGTGAGAACTCATTAAACTCTCGTGTTATTGAGTTGGCTATTCAGGTTTTTAAACCAACCCAAATTTCTTTATCGCAGGGAGGAGGGTCCGCCCAAACATGGGATCTGCAACCAAGAAAAATCTACCTGGTAACAACACAAGCTCCTGCATCTTTGAAGATAAAGGATCCTCAATCAATACGCGTGTTCAAAAATGGGCGATTGATTTCTGTAAATCAGTATGATCCCAAGTCCCATTCGTTTCAATTCTCAGAATGATATTTTGGATGTTGAGAAGATCGGATGAAAATTATTTTGGTGCTTCTTTTTTCCGTTTTGGCTTACGTTATATACGGATTATATCTTTCCAACCTCGATCTTAGTGTGACTGGAAATCAATCGGAGGATATTCCGCCGTATTTTGACTATCGCGGGGCCTTAAATGTGCGTACCGATCTGAGTGACGGGGTACTTGATTTTCTTTCCGTGGTCCGCGCCGCTCAGTCAGCAGAGCTTGATTTTCTAGTTACC
This sequence comes from Pseudobdellovibrionaceae bacterium, assembly GCA_025055135.1. GTDB lineage: Bacteria > Bdellovibrionota > Bdellovibrionia > Bdellovibrionales > Bdellovibrionaceae > JANWYU01. The sequence continues at coordinate 18,527 of JANWYU010000076.1, forward strand.
GGGGAATTTTATCGTGAAAATTTAAAGCTTCCCAAAGGCGGTTACTATAATCAGTTACTTGTTTTAAGTAGCACGGAATATGCCTATTTAAATTCCCGTATCTTAGTGTTGGGCTCAGACCCTCTCCCTGTTGACCAAATTGGGTACAAACTTTCCGATTGGCTTTCGGAACCAAACACCAAAAATCGCAAAGATTTTATTGCCATGCTCTCTCCCATTAATGCCCAAGGACAGTTAACTTGGACCTCTGAGTGGCCTATCGGGCTAGACGCAATTGAGGTTTTGAATCCTCGCGTGATTTCGGAAAGGGTTTATTTAGCCCATCGCCTTTCTGCTGCCTGGAGCTTTTTGATTTATCCATTTAATCCCCAATATGCCTTCCTGCGACTATTTGAGGAACCTTCCGCGGAGTTAGAACTGTGGGACCGTCTCAATCAGAAAAAATCCATTCACGGTTTCGCCGGTCTTGATTTGTCGGGAAGGGCTATTATTTTCCCAAATACCTACTTTGAATTTCCCAGTTACCAAACCATGTTTTGGTTACTCAGCACCCACGTGCTCACCCGTCAAGAGCTGGTAGGAGACTTTGATCGCGATTTTCCTATTTTTTTAAAGGCCTTAAAGTCAGGTAACATATATTTTGCCCTTGAAATGTTAGGAAATCCTAAAGGTTTCACCCTTTATGTTCAAGATGGAGAACAAAGGCACTTAATGGGAGATTCATTTCCCTATCGCTCTGGTCAGAAAATTATTTACGCTCTTCCTGAAAATGTGCGAGAAATTGCGGAAATTAACATTTTTCGCCACGGTCAAAAAATAGCGCAACTGTTCGACAAAAAGGGGGAATTCTCCTTGCCCTCTCCCGGCGTCTACCGCGTGACCATTCGCATTCCGTCGATTTTCCCTTTCCCCGACCAGAAAAAGTGGGTAACATGGATTTTTACAAACCCTTTTTATGCAAAATAAAAAACTTAATAATAGTGGAGGATTATTTATGGAGCTTTTATTTTTTAGCCCTGGATCATTTTTATTTATATTCATCATCGCAGTAATCCTGTTTAACTCAATTAAAATTGTGAACCAGTATGAACGGGGAGTCATCTTTCGCTTGGGTAAGGTGTTGGGAGCGCCCCGAGAGCCTGGGCTCAACATTGTGATACCAATTATCGATAAAATGATAAAAATTGATATTCGAACCCTAACCTTCGATGTGCCTGCCCAAGATATTATTACAAGAGATAATGTTACCTTAAAAGTAAATGCCGTTGTGTATTTTCGAGTAATTGATCCCTTAAAAGCCGTAAATGAAGTTGAGAACTATTTGTTTGCTACCTCTCAGTTGGCTCAAACCACGTTAAGAAGCGTTTTGGGTCAGGTGGAATTAGACGAGCTACTTTCGCGCCGTGAAATGTTAAATCAAAAACTGCAGCAAATCTTGGACTCACAGACCCTTCACTGGGGTATCAAGGTTTCAAACGTCGAAGTAAAGCAGATTGATTTACCACCAGATATGCAACGTGCTATGGCCCGACAGGCTGAAGCAGAAAGAGAACGACGCGCCAAAGTAATCGCTGCCGAGGGTGAGTATCAAGCCGCATCTCAATTAGGCCTAGCTGCTCAAGAACTGACCAAAAACCACCTGTCTTTATCTCTCCGTTACCTTCAAACCTTAAAAGAGGTATCGCAATCTCAAAATAATAGCGTGATTGTTTTTCCGTTTCCAACTGAGCTTTTGAAATTCATCTCCGAGTTACAACCACCAACAACGAATACCAAAAAAGACAGCTAGGCTGTTACATCCCTAGCTGTCGGGTTTGATTAGTGGTGTTTTTCCATTCTAGAAATCATGGGAAATGCCACTGTTCGGGTAACTTTGTTTATGGTAAATGTCAGATCAACAGTATCTCCTTCTTTCCATTTTTTTGTTGGTTCAAACAACATCAGATGTTTTCCACGAGGTACTAATTCTAAGGCGCCCTTGGGAGCGATTTTAAAAGACTCAACTCGTTTCATGGCCATTTTTCCGTCTTCTTCTACTGTAATATGAGTCTCCACTGCTTTAAAGCCATCGGCTTTTTGGAAGATAAGTTCCACCTCAGTAGCACAATTGTTTTTTATGTGAACAAAACCCCCAGTCGGCTTGTTACCCATGGGTAAAAATACTCTGGGATTTTCAAATACCACCGCATTTTTTACGTCGCATTCTTCTTTTTCTTTGTTGGCATGTCCACTGCCGATGCCAGTAACAAACAGGGCAAAAAACACCATCAGATGCATTTTCTTCATAAATACTCCTTTAATGTGTTTAGGATTTGTTTTTCTTCCCCGGAAGATCCAGGAAATGCCCCTATTATAACTCCCTTTTTATTCACAATAAATACGCGGTCCGTATGAGAAATCGAATACCCCAAGTAGGAACCAGGGTCCTCATGATAGGTATAACTTGCTGGAAATTGACGGATGACTTCTTGAATTTGCTGCTCACTGCCATCCAACCCGACAAAGTCCGGATAAAAATGGGTAGCATAGCCTGCAGTATCTTGTTGGTGGGCATGTCGGTGGTCCACATTAATAAAAATAAACCGTATTCTCCCACGTTCCTCGGGACTTAGCTGCCTAAACACAGATCCCATGAGGCTTAAGGTCAGAGGACAAACATCAGGACATTGGGTGTAACCAAAATAAACTAAGTTGATGTCCTTAATTTCTTCGAAAAAACGCCAATCACGGGCACCCCACTTTAATTGAAAATCTTTAATACGAGAGGTTTGATTTTCTTTA
>JANWYU010000128.1 GCA_025055135.1 Pseudobdellovibrionaceae bacterium
TTTTTTGAGGATGTTACCAAAAAAATTGCTCCTCGCGTGAGGTTGGGTTTGGCGATTGCATCGGCTCTGTTGGCTGTGGTTGTGATGAAGGCAAGTGTGACTCGCCTCGGGATTTCCGTGGTTGATTCTGTCTTGCAAACCCATGGCTACTGGGGTGTGTTACTTACTATGTTGTTACTAAGTGGGCTTACCAATGCCTACAACATTATCGATGGATTTCACGGCCTTGTTGGGGTGATCGCCTTTTTGGTCAATTTGAGCCTCTTTTACGTAGCCTACAAGGTTAATGATCAGTCAATCATATTTGTTACTTTAGCTTTTGCCGGAGTGCTTTTGGGATTTATTTTTTGGAACTATCCTAAGGGATACATTTTTCTCGGTGATGGGGGTGCTTATTTTATTGGCTTCTTTCTTGGAGTGGTGAGTATTTTACTGGTCAATCGTAACCCCCAAGTATCACCCTGGTTTGCCTTTTTAATTCATCTTTATCCCGTTACGGAAACGTTGTTTTCTATCTATCGTAGACGGTTTAGGGGGGCCCATGTTACTGCGCCTGATGGGTTGCATTTTCATTCGCTGGTGTACCGAAGGCTTGTGCGATGGGTTACCCAAGAGGAGCCGCGGTTTTTGAATCGTAACGCCATGACCTCCCCGTATTTGTGGGCCCTTTCCTTGTTTACTTTGGCACCAGCGGTGTTGTTTTGGCAAAATGATTGGCCCCTGCAGCTTAGTGGGTTTGTGTTTGTGCCACTTTACGTTTATCTGTACTTTCGCATTGTGCGGTTTAAGGCGCCACGCTTTTTGATTTTGCGTCCTAAATCGGTCGGCCTCCAGGCTAGTCAAAAAAGGGCTGATCGGCCCTCCTAATCACCCCAACAACCCTGATCAATCCTGGGAAGGGATTCCCCCGCGGTAGCTCTAACCAAGTAAAAAATTCACACCCACCCTCCCTGGACGCGCAACACACACGTTCCATCATCCCAACCTCCCATATCCTCACGCCCTTCCCCTTCCTTTCTTGCTTCCTCCCCTTCCTCCCCTTCCTTCTCTTCTTCCTCCCATCCTGCCGCTCCCATCCTCTCGCCTTCCCTAACAAGAAAAAGTTTCAATACAGATTGAATATCGCACGGTTACTCCTTTAAAATTGCCTCAATTTTCATATGCACCTTATCGGGTATGGGCAGAAGCAGGGCCCTGACTAGGCAGCAGTTGGGGCGTCAGATGATTCGGGAGTATCAGGAATTAGCATTAAAGGAGGGTCATGTTTTTAAAACACAAAAGCCCCACGGGGGCAATACCCAGTCAAGGAAATCTGCTTTGGGTCTTTGTTGCGAGGATGGCAATAGCCGCGGCACTCGTAGCTGTGGCCGTGTCTTTTGCTGTTGTGGGAACCATCCCTGTTGCAGCCTCCCCCACCGGTAGCCATGATGGTAACATTCAAGGCGGCGGCGAAGGCAAAGGTGAAGGCAGCGGCGAAGACAAAGACGAAGGCAAAGGTAACGGCGGAGGAAAAGGCCAAGACGAAGGCGGAGGCGGCAAAAGGCCTTCGAGTGTGCTTGACAGGATGTTTGCATCACGAGCGTGGGAAGGTGCCCCTGATGCAAGCTGGTTAAGCAATGTCATGAAGGCCCCTGATCGTGAGGTGGCGCGTTTGGTGCAAGAAGGGGATTGGCACAGGTTACAACGTCTCATGGAGGTGGCAACAGTAGAGTCAGTTGAAGTTTTTGAAGTGGTTCGCCATTCCAACAACAAAACCAAAAAAACATCGCCCCCGAGCCTTCACGTACTTGAGGTTATTCGCGTAGAATTGTTTGATCAAACCAACATCATCGCCATAACCAATCAACTAGATGAAGAAAGAAGACACCAGTTCTTGGAAGGTTTACTGGAAACCCAAGTGCAATTTATAAACTTTGCCCCTCCCAAGATTCTGCACAAGGCGCTTACCTACCCACGTACAGGACGTGGACACAACGGTTTTGTTCAGAGCGTGTTTGGTAACCAAAGGCTGTGGGAGGCCATGTACGGTCGCCTGTTAGAGCTGCCCGCCTTGCATGATGATTTGGTGTTTGCGGCCCTCTTTCTTCATGATGTGGCCTTAGGGTCCGTGGCAGCGAATCTTTTTCAACGGGCCCTTAGTCATCCACAGGTGAGCGAGGGCACTCTTGTTAAACTAATCGAATATTATTTGCGTTACTATGGACTATCTTTGTACTCGGGGGACTTAGTGTCTATTGCATACCGGACAGGGTTACTGGATCCAAAAAGGGACAAACACACATTGGATTTATATGGACATCTATTAGAAGAGTCTCTCCCACAGGTGAGTTTCTCGGCGCGTACTCAGGTAGCCCTAGCATTTGCCAAATACTATTATGGCAGTGGATTCACTTGGATAAGTGGTTACAACCCTTCGGGGCGAGAACTGTTTTTCAAATTAATAGAGGACGGTCCATTAGAGGTGCGAATGTCTTTGTTAGAATCGATGATCCGTGTCCAGAGGATGATCCAAAAAATTAACCCTCATCATAAGAGACTTTTAGGGGAGATCGCCAATTTAATCCGCCAACTAGGGCAGGTAGCCCTTGAACAAATGGATTTTCAATTTTTGATCAGTTATTTTGAACGGTTATCGAGCCTTTCGCTGGATGAACTGTATAATCCGTTTCAATTAAAATTGATGCTTAATATGTTGCGAAGTTATGGAAAGCAACTGGAAGAACAAATGCGTTTTCGCTTAGTGAGTAAGCTTGCTGAAAAAGATTTAAAATTATTGCAGCAGTTACTTTTTGTTGTTGAGCAGGAATTGCATCGGAGAAGTGTGTTACCTAATTCGGTTGGCTTAAAAACATCGGGAGGCTCAGGGGAGAAGAAGGGCGGGAACGGGACCGGAAAGGGGGATGGAGGAGGGGCTTTCTCATGTGGGGGTACATTTATGGGGGATAGCATTTATGGGAAATAGCACTTATGGGGGATAGCATTTATGAGAGATAAAAAAGTGAACTTTTGTCGGTTGTTGGCTGGGATTATGCCCTCTTGGGGGATGTCGGCTGGGGCGTTGTTTAGTATTTTCAGGGTTGTTGTTGGTGGTGGTGTGGTGTTTGTGTTTGTGTTTTTCGGAGGCTTTTTTTGCTTTTTGGGTCAAGGAGAGGGATTGGTGTGGGCGAGTAGCAATGGAACGTCCGATTTTCAAAGAGGGAGGAATCTACCATCACCGACCCCAGGCTCTTTTGGACAAACTATTTTGGCCTTATCAAGAAATCCCGGGTTATATCCCCCAGAGGCACGAGAGCGTTTAGGGATTTATTTGGCAGACCCTGATTATAGATTGTTGGATTTGTTCACTGAGCGTCGATGGGACGATCTTAAAACACTCATGAACATGGCGGCTTCCGATCTTTTTGCCTTCCCTGAGCAATCCAATCGTTTTTTTGTTATGATTGCCAGATATTTGTTCTTAGAGGTTTGGTTACTAAGCGATTTTGCGATATCAGACGAGCAAAAGATACGGGATTTAAGAGAACATTTCATAGAACTGGTTCCTGATAATTTATTGAAGGAATTATTGACAGGAGGGAATGGAAGAAGAGGATCCAATCCCTTTTTGGAAATTGTTTTTGATGATGTTCGGTTGGGCCACTTGTTATTTTTTCGAGTTAAAACCATATCAGAGGGTGTGTTACCTGAATTACTTTTTGCTAATTTATTTTTAGTAAGTCCCGTGAGAGTAAACGTGGTACAGGAGATACTACGGCGTGTTCTTTTTAATAAAACTGTTTCTGACGAAATTAAGGTTAGGGCTATCAAATATTATCTTCATGCATTTGGTCCAATGATTGATCCCGTGGATTTGAGGTTAATAGCTTCGGTTGCTAATTTCATTCCCAACAGTATTAGGCGCCAGGATCGTATGGTGAAAGTGATGATTTCGGATCCAGAGGGGCATTTTGCGGTGGCGCAGTATTTGCTGCAGAGTTATTTTGAACGATTCAATTGGTTTGACGAACGTTTGCCTTTAGATCTTCCGTTAGTTGTGAGCATTCTTACCAGAATGATCGAAATTAAGGATGTACAATTGCAGTCGGGAATAGCTCGTGTTTTAGTTACGGCGATAAAAGACGGTCAAAGATTGCTAGAACTAGTCGAAAGAGGATCATACAAAGCTCAGTGGATTGAACGAAGATTAAAAGAAATTTTACCCCATTTTGTTTCTTTTTTAGAGACCATACGAGAGGATTGGATCAAATCCTCAAGGTTGGATCAGCTTGCTCAACATTTAACTGAAATAAAAGAAGAGAAATTATATTACTTAGTGCTACCCGCCGAGCTTAAAAAGCTGAGGAAGATTGTGGATGAAATGGGGCGTGAATTGTTGAAAGACACCCTTAAGGAGGAGGCCACCCTTAAGCAGGCCTCTTCTGAACGATCCAAGGAACAGTTTGAGCGTGTGAGAAGGGCAAATTTAGAGAGAATCGCTCAATTTCGACATGTACTTAATCAGTTCCTTCCGAGTTCTGGATTGGGGGGAGTGGCCCCGAAGGCTTTAAATTTGTTTGGTAATGGGATATTGGAGCTACGGGAAGTTCGTATAGGTGGAATTCCTTGTGGTAACATTTTCTTAGAAAAAAAATAACGGGACGATGGGGACATAATGATTCAAAAAATTCAAAAAATTCAAAAAAACGTTATGTCAAAAAAGTTACTGATTGTAATTTCTTTATTGATTTTGAGTTATGTTAGCAGTTGTGATCGGGCCTTGGGTCAAAATCAGGGAAGATGGTTGCCGTGTGCGCAGGTTTTTATTGAACAGACTCAGAGAGCGCTGAAACAGGGATTCAATCAGATTAAAAACTGGTTGGGGACTAATGGTTATAAAATTCATAAAAATAAAATTAATTTTGATACACTTTTTTCCCATGAAGTGTCCGATTTGCGGGACCTTTTTGGATGGATTAAGGAAGATAACGAGATTGGCAGGTTTTATGCAGAGTACATATCCGCCTTGCGTAGAAACGATCGGGAGAAACTAATTGAGGTGTTGGCTTGGTTGTGGGAACGACATGTTTCCATTTATGTGCGGGTGATTAATGAAAATGAATTAGGCCCTTCGATGTTAGAGGGGTTTCAACAAAGGGTGGCCCTAGAATGGAAAAAGGCATGGAAGAAAATCACCAATGAAAAAAAGGTGTTACCCATTTATTTGGAATGGGTGCGGTTACATCACTGGTTAACCCACACTGTTGTTCATAGGGAAAAAGGTCTAGTTGATCCGTTTGGTACTCCTCAGGATATTTTGTCTTATCAGTTTAGTTTGCGTCGGTTATTTCCAGCTTTGATTGCTGTTCCTGTTGTTGATGGAGTCGTCCCGGAACACACGATTTCCATGATGATGGCATATGGTATCGTTCCTTTGGGTTTAATACAGAAGGACGAGACTGCCGATGGTTTGATTAGAAATCCATATGATTTTTTTCTTCATGACTTAAATCACTTTCGCTTTATTGTAGATTCTCTATCGTTACTAGATCCGTTGGATCGCCAAAAATTAACTCTCTTTAACCAATTTTTTGTTAAGGAATTGACTTCCCATCCATCCCTGTCTCGGGCTATGAGGGAAGGGCTTTGGTATTTTCATTTTTTGAATTATCACGAGTTTCCGGAGCAAGGTTTTGATATGATTTTAAAGTTTTTAAAAAATAAAAAAATTAATGCACAAACACTTTCGAATCTAATGGTTCATGGTGATTCAGAGATCGTTCAGGAACTTTATATTTTTGCCGTTGATCAGATAAAAAAAGAAGATCTTAGTTTTAAAAAATTACCCTTAGATGAACAACTGATCCTAGCACGACGGTACCTTAGCCAAGTGTTACTTGAGTATGGCCGGTATTTAGAACAATTTTCTCAGTCGCTTACTGTTGTGAAATGACTCAGTTTATCACTGTTCATGCCGTGAAGTCCCAATTTTTAAGACTGTTATTATGGATTCGACGGATCAATCACTGGCGGATTGATTTTGGTAGGCAGTTGTTACTGGATTGGGCCATTATGGTAACAAGTGGTTCTGGGTTTGGTAAAATACTTAAAAAGGTCCTCTTATGGGTTACAAGGTATTTTCTAAGACGTCCAGTGAGCCAACCATTTTTGTTCTGCGTGTTGCGTTTGGATGGAAAGTTGGGTGATGCTGTAGTGTCGA
>JANWYU010000138.1 GCA_025055135.1 Pseudobdellovibrionaceae bacterium
TTTTTGTAGTTTTGGGTGTAGTCACTAGGTTTTTTTATTTGCTAGAAGGCGATGATTCATGGAGTGGTTGTTAGTTTTGAACATAGGTATATTAGTAACTTCAGGAGTTTATCTTATCCTACAAAAGCAACTCATTCGTATTATTTTGGGGTTGAATATTTTTAGTCAGGCCATCAATTTGATTATTTTTGTTTCTGGGTATAACGGTAACCATCGGCCTGCCTTTATTTTATCCCCTTCGCAGACTCTAAATTTTCCAGCAAGTGATCCTCTTCCGCAGGCACTGATTTTAACAGCCATTGTTATTGGCTTTGCTCTTATTGCTTTTTTTGTGGTTTTGGTAAGGCGGGTTTTTTTGGAATTGCATAGTGATGATGTTACCAAAATGGAGAGTAGTGATAGATGGTTATAATTAGTTTGCTGTTACCTTTGTTTTTAGGATTTTTGTTAATTGGTTTGAGGGAACTGGACGTCAAATGGCATAAGTGGATCAGTGTACTTGGCGCAATATCCCATTTGATTTGCTCGGTGCTGATTTTTTACCATGTAGAATCTCAAGGGGTGGTCGTTACTCATTTGGGGGGATGGCTTGCCCCATTTGGGATTAGTTTTGCTGTTGATCATTTAAATGCACTAATGATTTTAGTTACTTCAGTGATTTATGTATCTGGGGTCGTTTATTCTTGGTCGGAAGTTCCTCATGAGGGTAGCTATCGTCATTTTTATCCTTTGGTGCATTTTCTTATATTAGGGGTAAGTGGTGCCTTCCTTACTGGCGATTATTTTAATATGTATGTTTGGTATGAGGTGATGATTCTTTCGTCCTTTGGATTACTAGTTTTTACTCCGTTGCGGGAACAATTTGATGGTATTTTAAAATACGCTATATTAAATTTTATTGCCTCAAGCCTATTTCTTGCTGGTCTTGGGATATTATATGGAACCTTGGGAAGTCTTAATATTGCAGATGTTACCCAGAAAATTTGGCAGGGAGTTGTTGGTTCTGAATCAATATGGGCAGCAAGTTTCTTTATGGCATTTGGCTTTTTAATGAAAGCGGGCGTTTTTCCTCTTTATCAGTGGTTACCCAGTTCTTATCATTTACCACTATTTTCGGTTTCTGCATTGTTTGCAGGTCTTCTAACTAAAGTGGGGCTTTATTCGGCGATTCGACTATTTAGCCTAACACTAGCCCCTTATGGGCAGACTTTGGGTCCTGTCTTGTTGGTGGTAGCCTTATTAACCATGGGTTTTGGAGTGTTAGGAGCTGTTGGGTCCTTTCATATCAGAAAGATTTTGGGATTTCATATTGTTAGCCAGATTGGCTATATGTTACTTGCCGTTAGTTTTTATTCTGAATGGGCTTTAGCAGCGGCCATTTTTTATATTTGTCATCATATTTTGGTAAAATCTAATTTGTATTTGATTGGTGGGGTAGTTCAAGCTACCCAAGGAACAGAGGATCTTAAAGAAACAGGATATGGATGGGTAACAACGCCCTTTTTAGGGATTTGTTTTATAATTGCTGGATTTTCCTTAGGAGGGATACCACCCCTATCGGGATTCTGGGCTAAATATCTGGTTTTTAAAGAGGGTTTGCATTTAAAACATTATGGGGCCGTTATTGTTGGGGTTTTAGTGAGTCTTTTAACCTTGTTTTCTATGGTAAAAATTTGGCAAGAGGCCTTTTGGAAAAAATTTTCTCAACCTCGG
>JANWYU010000168.1 GCA_025055135.1 Pseudobdellovibrionaceae bacterium
GGGGTCCAACTCATGTGAAATTTGGATATCGGGCTTGGGGGGACTGGGTTATGGCCATAGCATTGCCGGAGTTACCATGTCGTCCTTGTCATCATCATGGACCAAAGGCCTGTCCTCTAAAACATCACCAGTGTATGAAAGGGTTGCGACCTGATTTAGTGCTTAAGCACTTGGTGCAAGCGGGACTTTTATCTCGTTAAAATTCCTACCTTGGTTAGAGCTTCTTTGAAGGATTTTAAAATTAGCCGATGAAATCCCTATGACATCTTGGGTAGGGCAAGTGATTCAGGATTATTGGAGGATGACTAGTGGATCATGGCTTCTCAACTATTTTTCGATACGATGGTTATTTTCTTCTGGTCAACTTATTGGGTTTCGTCAGGTAATTCGGGTAACGGCGTCTCAAATATATTTTACGGCAGCACAAGCTCTTCCTCTTGTTATTTTCTTAGGGTTTGGGGTTGGGTTTGTTTTTATCACTCAACTGTTAAACCCGTTTTTTGGATTGGCCAATGTAGAGATGGCCACCAAACTTTTTTTTAACCTCATTATTAAAGAAGCAGCACCCCTATTAACCATTATGATTGTGGTAGCAAGATCCATTACTGCCATTGCTACCGAATTGGGTAACATGAAGATAAATCGGGAAATCGAAGCTTTGCTTAGTATGAGTATTCATCCCATAAGTTTTGTTGTATTACCAAGATTAGCAGGGGGCGTAACTAGCTTAGTCATTTTAGGGGTCTTTTTTTGCCTTTTTTCATTGTTTGGTGCCTTGTTTTCCGGGACGTGGTTTTACCGAGTACCCCCTGTTTATTTTTTCAATACCTTAATTGGGTTATTTCATTCTCATGATTTTGTCTTTCTCTTGTTGAAGCTAACAGGATCAGGATTGTTTATCTTTTCGATTGCCACCTATTTTGGGCTTTCCCCTAAATCGAGTCCCTCAGAGGTTCCTATATGTACCACTCATGCAGTGGTAAAGAGTATTGTTGTTGCCTTAGTTTTTAGTGGCTTTCTAACCGTTTGTGAATACCTTAGTGTTTTTTAAGAATGGGATGGTGTTTTAAATGTTTCAAAAAATAAAATTAGAAAAAATTTCTTTGCGTGATGTCCTTTTAACCCGAGATGATGGAAATGTTTCCAAAGGATTCATTAATGTTACTTTTGATCAGGTAGGTAGTGTTTTTGATTTAAAGGCGTCCCCTAACATTAGAATCAGTCACTTTTTAAAAACCTTGGCGGGCCTCATGCAACCAATTGGCGGTGACGTGTATTTTAATAATTATAGTCTATATAATTTAGATTTTTTTGAAGCAATTGATTTGCGATTAAAAATCGGCTATTCGTTTGATTTAGGGGGTCTTTTAAATAATCGTTCAATCCAGGATAATTTGTTACTACCCCTTGATTATCACAACATTTTGTCTCCTGATGAAAGAAAAGAGAAGGTATTCTCGTTGCTAAAAGATTTTGAAATTTTTGAATACGCCAATATGTTACCAGCTTTGGTTCCCGGAAGAGTAAGGAAGATGGTTATTGTTTTAAGACCCTTATTGTTAAATCCTCAAGTTCTTATATTGGATGATCCATGGACTGGATTGCTGGATCATCAAAGAAAAAGGATGGTGAATCATATTGTTGAGAGGATGCAAGATGGAAATCTTCGTTTTGTCTTTATTTATGACAGTTTAAATTTAAAACTTTTCAATCAACAGAAAGAACTGTTGATTGAGTACAGAATAAGACAGGTTGCTTATGATGGGATTGAAGCTAAGTCGGCATGAGCGGGTAGCAGGTTTATTAATTGGTATCACCTTAATTTTAATATTTATTTGGTGGCTGTTTGTGGTTTTACGCCAGGGGTGGTTTGAACCCAAGATTGTTTTTTTTACTAAAATGCCTACGGCTGATGGTATTTATCGCGGGTTGGATGTTTTAGTTTCGGGTGTGAAGGTTGGACAAGTTACTGAAGTTCGTTTTACAGAAAATAATCAAATCAAGGTAACGATGGAAATTATGCAAAGTTTTGTGGATAAAATTAGAAAAGACTCTGTAGTTCGGGCCATTCGTCCATTAGTTATTGGTGAGAAGGCTTTAGAAATTAGCTTAGGCTCTCCCAACAATCCAGTAATTCCTCCTGAGTCGGAAATTCCATTTGTAGTTCAATTTGATTTTTTGAGTTTCCTCTCAGGAAGGGGATGGGGGGGAGAAGGTTTGCATAAGTTGGGGGAGTCGGTTGGTTATTTGACCGTAGTATTGGCCGATCTTTTAGCAAAAGAGAGAGTGGATCGATGGTTACACATGTTCGATCGATTAGAGCCACTTTTAAAAAATCTGGAAAATATGTCATCCGAAATGGCGCGAGTAGGGCGTCAGATTAATCAGGGTCAACGGTTGGGGATTTTAATAGAGCAGGTTCATGCGCTAACTTTGGAGCTTAACAAAGTTGTTCCTGTTTTGGTATCGCGTTCTCCGGATTTGGCTCAAAACTTGGGAATCTTGATTGGGAATTTGGCTTATTTAAGTGAGAATTTGAAAATTATTGCTCCGGCACTTAAAGAGGTTGGTCCGGACCTGCCTCAGGCCACACGAAAGGCATTGGAGGCACTTAATGAATCTGTAATTTTACTCAAAGCGGTTCAAAAAAGTTTCTTATTGCGAAGCCATAGTGAAGAAGTCCGTCGTCAAGAACGTAATCAGGAAGAACAGAGAGGACCTGCTACCAATCGGCAGCGACAGGAAAGTGGTGAGTCGTCGCAATAAAAAAGAAAAACCGCAAGTCCTTTGCGGTTTTTCAGGTAGCAGGGCTTGGGTGTGGGTGTGCTGCTACGTTATCTTTTATCTTTTTATTTCAATTTTAGTGGCTTTTGGTTAGCAATTTGGGTTGTTTTTCTGTCCACGATGTTCCGAAATATATATCGTAAGTTTTACAACCGCTGGTACCACATTGTGACGGTCCGTAGAATCGTGCTTGGTAACGAATACGGTTTCCATTATCCCATTGTCGATCCTCTGGAACTTCGGAGTACTTGAGTGAGATGCGGGTCACTTTAGTATCTTCTAGAGTTTTTAACTCTCCCTGCTCACTCACTCCATCAGCATTGTGATCAAACCAGAGTAAGAGCTTATGGAAGATGGGATCTTTACTATCAATGAACCCATCCTTGTTAGCATCATACTGTGCGAGGGCGACAAAACCGTTTTGAGCCCTTTCACCAGTGTGTTTGAGCACAGTAAATTCTCCAAATAATTCGCTACCATTGTCGATGACTCCATTTCCGTTCAAGTCAATAGACAATAGCGCACCTTGCTGTCCAGAAATCCATCCCACCTGTTGTTTGAATCCTATATTAGAGAGATCAAACATCACGGGTTGACTATCTGCAGGAAGTGTTTTTGGTAACCCTTTGTTGACAAAATCGAGCACCAGAGGACTATAGAGAGTCATGGTGTAGATTTGAGAAGCGCCTCGAGTTTCTAATCCTGTTCTAGAAACATAGATGGGAGTCAGAGAAATAACGCCAGCTGTGTAAACATAACCATGACGAACAGCAGGATCTAAGATACCAGGTACTTGGGCATCAAAAACTCCTTGTCTAAAGGAGCCATCCACAATTCGTCGGATTGGGAATGTAGTACTTTCAGAGTCGCGGAAGTCCACGGTGCGAACCACATTTTGATCCATGGTGGAGCGGAACTCGATTTTATGAGCAGATCCCCAAATACGGTAGAGGACATTATCTTTATGCTGAGAGCCTTGACGGAAGTTAAACATACATGAGTCACTCCAAATATTGCTACCCGACATAATTCCCCATCCTCCCACAAAAGCGGGGCCAGGAGGCAATTGAGTGGCACTTACCTGAGTCCCAAAACAGGAGGCTTTACCTTGGGTAACATGTCTAATAGCAGCGATTCTGGGAGTAAAGGGTTCTTCCACATTATTGCGACCGGATCGATTAATCGCCTCGATGAGGTTACGGATCTCTTGATCAATATTAGCAGCGCGCACTACGCGTCGTTTGATTTCATCACTAGCCAAAGGGTCAGTGAGGGCGAGGGCGGCAACATATCCCATGGCATCACGTAATTCATCAATTTGTTTTTGTAGTAATTGGTCACCGCGGATACGTGCTGCAATTTCCTCCTGTATATTTTGTCGCAAAACTTCCATACCAGATCGGATGGCCGCCATGTTATCTCGATATTGGTTCAGATAGGCGTGGAAATCCCTCTCAAAGCCATTTTCGCGGTTGATTTGGCCTTGAAGGGCGACTAGGTCTTCAATTTCCAAATTGACTAAGTGATGACGGCGTTGGGTGACGGCTACGTCCACTAGGCGATTTGCAATTTCCGACATTTGTTGGGAGTTTATAGTTCTTCCCTCACTTAAGGCAGCACTGACCAGAGCCCCATGTAAGGTTCCAATTTTGCCAAAGACATTTTGAGCATCTCGGTGTAACAGGTTGGACATTCGTTTTAAGGTTTCGTTGTAACTAAGTCGTTGTCGTAAGTTACTAAATCGACTGTCATTGAGTA
>JANWYU010000206.1 GCA_025055135.1 Pseudobdellovibrionaceae bacterium
TAAAAGGAGTCGGGGAACATTTGGATAATGGAAGTGTTGCTTCTTTGAATAACAATAAACCTCATGCTTCTTTTGACGCTTCATTTGCTAGTTTTATACACCATCTACGGACAAAAGATGTTGTGGCGTCTGCAGAGGCACTTCATCGAGCATTCACGATTCTCAATTCAGGAGACCCCACATTACTTTCAGAAAATCAAAAGCAAAATGAGAACTTTATACGAAAGTTGATCCAGGATAGTGTGTTTGTTCTGCTAGGTTCGCCTAAAATACAAATGAAATCCGCGACCTATATAAAGCTTAAAGAACTCGAGCAGGCGTTTTAACGTGAAGTTACTTCAAAAGATGAAAAGGCAAAAGGGCTTTTGGTATAGCCAGGAAGGTTTTGAGAATTAACGGCTGCAACCCTCCAAAAAACCGTGCCAGCACTTAAATTACGGATTCGAAACTCGGTTTCAGTTAATGAATAAACCTCTTGAATGATCCATTTAAACTGAGGATCGCTTGCGATTTGCAAATGGTAGGCCGTTGCTCCTGGAATCTGGTGCCATTTTAGAAGAACTTCTTGACCCTCAGGAATTTTTGAAAAGGCCACTGGCAAAATGATTTGGGGTTTTTCCGGTAATTTACTCAAATGAGGACCCGTCGCTTCTTTTGAAGTAAATAGCTTAAAATACGGTTTTTCCATGTTGTTGTGACGATTGCCTTCCGCCTGATTAGAAGAGTGATCAGCTGCAAATGTGATTAACGATATTGTAGTTGTCGCAAAAAAAATCCCGGTAATCGATTTCCCCAAATTCACCATGTTCCACACTCCTTAATCACTATGCCGGGCTCTTATCCTAATCGCGATTTTATTGATGGGCAACTGAGAGTTTTTAAGTTGATGTTCTTGACGGGGAGCAATTCCCCACGCATATTGTAAGACGCCTGGGTGAGGGTTTGTCGCGGAAGATAAATTCCGAGGAAAGTCCGGACTCCACAGGGTGGTGCAGGGGGTAATGCCCCCCGCGGGTAACCGTAGGAACAGTGGAACAGAAAGAATGTCCATGGCTATGATCTTTAAGGCGGGAACGGGAGCCTTTTAGGGAGCCGATGGAGTGAAATCAGCCAAACTCTGCACGGAGCAAGAACAAATAGGGAGGCGCTTGAGTGTGACCCGCACGAGTCTCCGGGTAGGTTCGCTTGAGGCACAGGGGTAACCCTGTGTTCAGAGGAATGACAAACGCCTTTGCCGCTAAGTAACCGAGCGGAAAGGCACAGAATCCGGCTTATACTTGCCCAGGCAAGGTTACTTAGCTGCCATCGAATTGTCTAACTTTGTCTAACTTTGTCCTCCACTGTTGAAATTTAATAATAATTAGGTTCGTACGGGAATTTTTAAATACGAAACATCGTTACTTTCTGGCTTAGGAAGATAGCCACCAAATACATTTACCTGAATGCTTGGTAACAAAAGACGAGGGGCAGCCAGTTGTTGGTCCCTATTGGTGCGAAAACGGACAAACTGTTCTTTTGATGTTTCTGCATTTAATTGAATATTATATTTCTTTTCTTCGCCCACTGTAGATTCCCAACGAACCTCGCGGCCATCTGGCTGATAATCATGTCCTACAAATACGCGAACATTATCTGGTAACGTATAAATTCTCTCCTTAATGGAGTGGTACAGGGTTTCTGCACTGCCCGCAGGAAAATCGCAACGACCTGTTCCATAATCGGGCATAAATAGGGCGTCTCCCGTGAATAAGGCATCTCCGATAAGATAACTTGCACATGCTGGGGTGTGGCCGGGAGTGAAAATGGTCTTAATAGGTAATGTTCCGGCGTTAATAATGGAATTATCTTTTAGTAACACATCAAATTGGCTGCCATCAGTTTTGTACGTATCATCAAAATTATAAACTTTTTTAAATAAGGCTTGTACTTCGGTAATTCTCTCGCCAATCGCAACCTTGGCTTGAGGATATTCTTTTTGAATCAGTCGAGCACCCGTTAAGTGATCGGCATGGGCATGGGTTTCCAAAATGTAATGAAGCTTTAATTGATTTTGGCGAAGGAAATCAAGAACAAGATCTACCGATTTTCGGGAAACTTTGGAGGCGGCTGGATCATAATCCCATACGGGATCAATAACCACTGCATCTCGAGATTGGGGATCATATACGACGTAAGTGAGAGTCCAAGTATCTTTGTCAAAAAACGCCTTAACCGCTGGTTTCATAGAGTTCCTCCTTTTGTTTGTCCGTCAATTTCATATTGTTTCATATTTGGCCTTATTCTTTTCTTATTATTAAGAGATTTTTTGGAGGACGACACTGTTGTAAAGCAGGATTTTGACTAATTTTACTACTTTGGTTTTTTACTATGTTTTAACCATACAAATCGAAGTTTTTCTTCCAGGGTCTTTGGTTGAAAGGGCTTTACAATATACTGACTGACCCCGTTTATGACAGCCTCTGTCACCTGCTCCTTTTCTGACTCTGAGGTAAGTAATATAAACGGTATATTTTGAAATTGTGGGTTACCCCGAATTTGTTTGAGAAAGTCAAGCCCAGACACGTGAGGCATGTTCCAATCAGAAATGATAACCCCGACAGGCTTTGCTCCATTTTGAGCTTCCAAAAACTTGTTTAAGGCCTTTTCCCCATCTTCTGCTTCTAGAATTTCAAAGTATCCCAATGAATTCAATTGGGCCTTCACCAGCTCCCGCATGGTGGGCATATCATCAACAACAAGGAAAACCGTCTCTGGAGGAAACATGGGTATTTTTATTTTAACAAAGTTACTCTATTGAGCAATTTTTTTTATTCCTTCCTTAAATGATACGTTGTCCTGCTATAAATACCTGAGTGGGACGTAAGGGATCGGCACTATAAAAAAGATCAAAGGGATGATGGGAATAAATTTGCCAATGGGCGCATTTTCCTATTTCCAAAGATCCTAAAGTATCTAGGCGACGAAGGGCTTGTGCGGCGCCCACGGTAAAGCCATTGAGCACTTCGATTAAAGTCATTTTCATCTCAAGCCGAGCTAAGAGCCCTACCAGACCCAGACTTTGAGAGGGAGCTGTGCCTGGATTAAAGTCGGTGCTTAAAGCCACACAGGCTCCAGCATCAATTAAGGCCCGAGCAGGAGGATAGGGACATTTGAGATATAGATCGGCAATGGGTAACAAGACGGCCACGGTTTCACTACGGGAAAGTTGCTGAATGTCTTTTTGAGTAACATGAATGACATGATCGACACTACTTGCGCCAAGCTCCACACCTAATTGAGTGGCTCCCTGTCGGGTCAGTTGATCGGCATGAATGGTAACCATAAATCCTAATTTTTGTGCGGACTTTAGGAATTGTTTCCCCAACTCGAGGGGGCAAAATCCTGCATCGATGAATATGTCAAGGCGTGAGGCGAGGGAGCGTATGCGGGGTAAATAGGGTAACCAATATGCAAGATATTTCTGCCAGCTGGTAAATTCGGGAGGAAGGCTATGGGCGCCCAAAAAAGTGGGTATAACGGTTTGTGGGCGAGACACTTTTAAAAGTGATTTTAAGATTTTTGTTTCTGAA
>JANWYU010000050.1 GCA_025055135.1 Pseudobdellovibrionaceae bacterium
TTTTAACAAAAATGTTACCTGCTCTAACCTTTGGAATTTTTCATAACTTAAAAAAGGATTGATAAGAATACTTTCTAGCAAAAAAATTGAAATACTCGCCGAACTTCCTCCAGCTGCAGCTTGGGGAATCCCAAATATTTCCAAAGTGTAGGCTAAGGCAGGCCAGTGGGCTGGCATTAACTGACCATTGCCTCTTAGAGCAATACAGTATTGATCATGGTTTAATCGATATGTTGATTGAGGTGTTAGGGGACTTGATACTTGTCCTAAGTGCACAGTGGACGATTGGGATGGGACATACCGGAGCGGGACCTGGGCGCTGGTAGCGCCACTAACCAAAAAGGCAAGTAACGTAAAAGAAGTCAAAAAACCAGTGAGATACATCCTAGTCATCTTGTCGATGGAGCGTAAAAGGTTCAGTCTTCTTTCCTCAAGGATTTTTCAAGATCCTGTAATTCTTTCAAAGTAGATGAGCCGTATATTTTAAAGGTATGGTGGGCTTTTTTGAAAAGCCCCTGTAGTACCCGCCCATGTCCTACTTCAATAATGGTTTGAACCCCCAGTTGAGGGAATTCCTCCATGGTTTTTGACCATTGTACGGGGCTTGCAACTTGAGCGATCAGATTTTCTCGAATAACTGCTGGGTCCTTCTCAGGCTTGGGGTTCACATTCTGTAGGATTGGGAAAAGGGGCCGTTCAAAGGTTATTGATGTGAGAAAATCCCGCATTATGGTTTCTGCGGGTTTCATCAAAGGACAATGGAACGGGGCTGATACTGCAAGGGGTATGATTTTAAATTTCACATTTTGCCCTGGCCAAATCTGTTCTGGATTCACATCGTGCAGTCGTTTGATTCCCTCACTGTAGCCGCTCAAAACAACCTGTCCAGGAGCATTGAAATTTGCACACCAAATGGGAAACTGATTATTACCTAGGTGGTTGACAAAACGACATAATTCCTCAGCCTGTGAATCGGAAAGCCCTAATACAGCGGCCATGGCTCCTGTTCCCACAGGGGTGGCTTTTTGCATGGCTTCTCCTCGTAGCCGCACTGCCCGAACACCATCAACTAGGGAAAGGACTTGGGCCATAATGGCGGCAGCATATTCTCCAACGGAATGACCTGCGCCAAAATTAGGCGATATTCCCAATTCCTGTTTTAAAACCCTTCCTATGGCAATACTAGTTACCACAATGGCAGGTTGGGTATTGTGGGTAAGCTGCAAATCTGAATCTGAGCCCTCAAAACAGAGTTTTTTTAAATCCACTCCAATAGCTTCACTTGCTTCTTCGAATACGAGTCTTGCCTGTTTGAAGTTTTGATAAATTTCCTTTCCCATTCCTGACTGCTGACTTCCTTGTCCTGGAAATACAAAGGCCACGTGTGACATAGAAGACTTACCCCCTGTGTTTTAGCTAAAGAAACGCCTTCATCTAAAATCGTAGGAGGGCCGATCCCGCAGTCAAACCTGCTCCAAAAGCGGTTAGTAAGATGAATTGCCCTCTTTTTATTCGCCCGTCCTTTCTTGCCATATCAAAGGCCACGGGAATCGTTGCTGCAGATGTGTTACCCATTTCGTGAACAACGCTTACTACTTTTTCTTTTGGAAAGCCAAAGTGCTCGGCTACTGCCTCCATAATGCGCCAGTTAGCCTGATGGGGTACTAACCATGAAACCTGATCAATGCCGATTTTGTTATGTTCCAAGGCCTCCTGGCAAACTGCCGCCATTGTGCGTACTGCATTTTTAAATATTTCTCTTCCCTTCATACGGACATAGTGTTCCCCTTTATCAAGGACCTCTTGGGAAAAGGGTTTTTTTGATCCTCCCGCAGGAAGAACAAATAAGTCTCCCAGTGCTCCCTCTGCTCGAAGGTGGGTGCTTAAAATGACATTAGAATCGTCATGATCGGCCCTTTCTAAGATAAAGGCTCCAGCCCCATCTCCAAACAGGATACAGGTTTCTCGATCCTTATAATTTACAAAACGATGGATAATCTCCGCTCCCACAATGAGGATGCAACGATGGTGCCCCGTTTTAATGAATTGATCTGCCACAGATAGTCCATAAACAAACCCAGAACAGGCAGCAGATAAATCAAAGGCAGGAATACGATCACAACCCAGTTTTTGTTGAAGTACACAGGCAGAGCTAGGCATTACCTGATCTCCCGTGACTGTGCAAAAGATGATCATATCTAGGTCATTGGGAGTTTTTCCTGCGTCTTCCAAGGCTTTTAGAGTCGCTTTTAGGGCAAGATCGGTAGTTACTTCATCGTCGGCAGCCACATGACGGCGTTCAATGCCTGTGCGTTCACGAATCCATTGATCGGTGGTGTCCACAAGCCTTTCAAGATCAAAATTTGTTAGGATTTTCAGGGGTAAATAATGTCCCGTTCCTGCCACTCGACTACGAAACATAATGCCCTACTGTTTTATTTTTTAAGATGGAGTTGGTTGGGCTTGGGAATCGACCTTTTTAACTTTGGGAGGTAGAACCTGTCGTCCCTTGTAGTAGTAGGCCCCATCAGCGGCCTTAAAGGCGGTATGGGGGCGGACATATTCTTTTAATTTCTTATCAAAGGCCATGGGTGGAATCTCTAAAGCATCATGACTGCGTCGCATACCGCGGCGGGCTCGAGAGGTTTTCTTTTTGGGTGTTGGCATGGTTTACTCCTCAATTTTTTTAAGATTATTAAGTCAATCACTGTAGGTCATTACTGACGCTAAAGTTCCTACTATAGCGAGATAATTTATATTGGCAAGATGAAAACCTATTTGAACATTTTTTTTAAAACCGAGAAGGCCTGATTTGTATTAAAGCTTTTTCCTGTAGGGGAGGACTCCTTTCTGAGACAGATACTTGATGGGTTTAGGCCACAATGGAGGCAGGTGTTATCTGATGAGAGGGGGGGTTCTGGGGCGACGGGACGGGATACTACTAACAACTCGTGAAGAAATTCACCCACATGAAACAGATCATTTTCGTATTCATAGGCGTCCGTTAGCCCATTGTGATCATGGATTTCCATGTGGTGGGGTTTGTGAGGACTCGAGTCATATAAAGATGGAGAAATTTTGGGGATTAGGACTTCATGAAAACTAAGATCCAGGGGAAATAAAAAGGGTTCCGCACAACGAGAACAGTGTTCTTCCCATTGGGTTTTCATTTGTCCCTTTAAATCAAAGGTTCCATTTTGATCTAAAGGACGAAGACTAAAAGTGACAAGATAGTTTTGATTTTCCAAAATATCATGGAGGGCTAAATCCAGATCCGCATCATCGCCTCTCTTATAACTGAACTGAGCCCCTTCACGAGGAATATCCAATAGACGTAATTTCACGCTTCACCCTTTATCCTAACCTGATTGGAGAGGCAAGTAAAACGAATCAAAAATATCAAAAATAATAAAATAACATGCCCATCAAAATCGTACTTACGAGAATAAGTAGAAAAAGAACGAACCAAGCGATTCTTTGATACGTTTTTACTGTTTTTTGTAACGTGACCAGCTCATGGTTTATTTCCTCTTTAAGTTGAAGGGTTAATTGTTGTTTCATCTCATTAAGCTTTTGGTCAATTTGAGGCGGGTAGGAGGTAGATCCGATAAAGATTTGAGGATTGAGTCCTGGCAGCTTTTCTTCAAGGGCAAGATACCATTGAAGGGCACGCCAAATGTGGGGAGGAACCTTATCTTCATCTTTGAGCCATCGATTCCAGGTTGAGGGATCTACCATAAGTAATTGGGCTAATTTCCTTTGATTTAAGCCAAGTTTGGCTTGCACTCCTTTTAAGCCCCCAATCTGATTTCGGATCCCTTGAGCACTTACCTCAAATGAGGCCCTTAAAGACGATTTCTTTTTGGAATTTCCATCATCGCCGTTAAAAAATGGGTTTATGGTACCACTAGTAACCTCATCCATATGTTTCATAATAAAATATTTTATTGTATTTTACAATAAAAATAATTGTATTGTACGAAAAATACTTTCAAAGATGAACTTGTTTAGGGATGAATAGGGTTATTTTGTTGATATCGGTATTATAGCCATTTTACTGATTACTAAGCCCACGAATTTACGTAATTTTGTAACTGGTCCCTTTTATTGTGGATCTTTTAGCTAATGGCTTCTTTTGTATATCAACCGTTTTGTATGGAACCTTAAGTTAGTTTTTTTGAAGTGAAATATAGACTCATCGAAGGTTTGTTTGAGGGGCCAACTTTATTCCACACTCAATGGGACCAGTTTGGGATAAGTT
>JANWYU010000090.1 GCA_025055135.1 Pseudobdellovibrionaceae bacterium
GTAGAGTCCTTAACACTTTTGGTAGAAGCCGATTCCGAACCACTACTTGATTTGGTATCTTTTTTAACCAACAGCCCCACCTCCACCTGCCCTTTCTTTACCTCTCCAAGGGCTGCTCCCTCCTTCACTTTTAAAATCTTAATTAAAGCCCTTTTTTTGCCATCCTTATAAGCAAAAACCGTATCATCAGGGGCAAATTCTCTTCCCTCCATTTTAATCATCACTTTATTTCCTGACATCTTGAGAATTTCAGCAGCCCAAGCATTCGGTTGGACCAATCCCACGAACATCACCCAACAAAAAAAAGAACGAATGTTCACATCCCCTCCTTGGCTCTTATTACTCCGGATCCAACCCCAGATCCCGTTTCAATAGTTCCGCGCACCCCATCGGGAGTTGTTGCAACCGATTTCGATCAACAATCAACTGACAAAAATCCAACTGAGCAGGACGCTCCTCCTCTAAAACGGTATACCCGAATACTTGTAATTGACCTTGCTCATAATCCCTTTCGAACTCGTAACGTCCCTGGGACTCATAGAGCGAACACGAACCACACAATAATGATGATCCAAATATCACAGAGACAACACCAAGGATCCTACCCATACAAGTAGGTTACCGCACATTGAAAAAAATGAGCAACTTTTTTTTAGGAACAACCTAAAATGGGATTTGGTCTTCTACTTTTGCATCTAAGCTGAGATCTTGGAACACCTGCGGTTCAAATTCAGGGACATTACTGACTTCTGCCAACTTATCCGAAGAGGCTGCTCCCAAAAATTGAACGGTGTTTGCTACAATTTCTGTAGTATACCGTTTCTGTCCATTCGCATCCTCCCATTGGCGGGTTTGCAATCTACCCTCCACATAAACTAACCGTCCCTTTTGCAAGTAACGAGCACACGTTTCAGCCAACTTACCCCAAGTTACCACACGGTGCCACTCCGTTCGCTCCTGTTTTGCCCCCATTTTATCAACCCAAGTTTCACTGGTAGCCACCGAAAATCTTGTTACCGTTTGTTGGGGATTTAATGTTTTCATCTCAGGCTCTCCTCCCAACCGTCCCACAAGTATCACCTTGTTTACTCCAGACATAGACACACTCCTTCCCTACTTTGAATCTAAACTTAAAAATTCCTCCTGAAACATTATTGCATCATCCTAAGCTCCCTGGCCGCAAAGCCTTCGTTAGGTAACCTTGACATGCTATTGCATTGAGCCTAAAAGCATTTGTCAAACAAAGTTTTATGGAAAACCACTTCCGAGGGTCGGACCAAAATCAATTCAATTCCTGCCCCCTTGTTTTTGGCTCAGCGTCAATCTCAGGTGAGGCTGGTGGTTATGGTTTTGGACCCTGCTCCGAGGCTGAGGCTGCTGAGCTTTTAGCATGTGCCTGGAAAAGTGGAATTACTTATTACGATACGGCACCAATTTATGGTTACGGGAGTGCAGAAAGGCGATTGGGACGCTATCTCCCCAAAGAAGCGAAAATTATTACAAAAGGGGGCGTAGACTGGCATCCCAATGGTCGGGTAAACCTAACGAATCATCCTCAAGTCATCAGAAGAATGATTGAAGAATCCTTACACCGATTGGGACGCCCCATCCACGTGTATATGATTCACTGGCCCGATCCCAAGATCGACATCCGCCACAGCTTAGAGCCCATATTATGGTATCAATCCCAGGGACTCATTACCGAGATTGGTTTGAGTAATCCTACTTGGCAGGATTTTGAAAAGGCCAAGGAGCTCACTCCTATTCGCTATCTCCAAATGGAGGGAAGCTATTTGACTCCGAAGCCCATTATGGAATTCCTTTCCACCAAATCGGATCAATCTCCCCCTATTTTGCAAAGCTGGGGCACCCTTAAGAAGGGAATTCTTACCGGGCGGGTCCACTTGAAACGACGATTTGCCCCAGAGGACGCCCGATCCTATGCCCCTTGGTGGAAAAGGCTCGATTTAGCAAAACTCATCGAACAATCTTCTTTTTTTCTTCAAATAAGCAAAGAATGGAATATTTCCCCAGCGACTTTGGCTGTGGTCTATAACTTAAATACATTAGGATTTGATCAGGCTATTGTGGGATTCCGAACCCCCCAAGATATTGAAACGGTAATATCAGAACTGCGTACCATCCCCCCTTCCCAAATGGAAAACGCTTTGCGTCGTCTTGGCCCTCCGCGCCTTGAGATCTGATACCACCCCTTGGAATTTTACTGCAAAGATGAACAATCATGTTAAAAAGGTTTGTCGCCAACGACTTTACTTTCCGTCTCTCTGTGGTGGATCTGACGCCAACCCTGATGCCCATCCGACATACCCGTTCGTGGTCCCCATTGGCAACGGAAGCCATAGGAAAAATGATGACAGGGGCTATTTTGATGGCCTCACACCTCAAGCCCGGTCAAGGGGTTGGCCTTCTCATTCGAGGAGAAGGGGCTCTTAAAAAGATTTATGCCGAAGCATATCACACCGGTGAAGTAAGGGCCTACTGCTCAGAACCGCAATTATCAGGTTTTCCCACAGTGGAAGAGGCTATTGGGGGTGGTCTTCTTTCGGTAACCCGTCATCAGCCTTTCCAAAAAAGCCCATTTCATGGTAACGTTCCGCTTGTTGGTTCCACGCTCGATGAATATTTAGAACATTACCTCCTACAATCCCAACAAATTCGCTCCATCATGACCCTATCAACCCTTTGGGAACAAGAGGTACCATTTCCTGCGGATATTCCCTCCTCCCCTATGAATCAAGAAAAAACCCAGCCAAAGTGGATCGGTGGTTACCTACTCGAAATTATGCCGGGAGTGGAGGATCATGTTTATCAAGAGTTAAAAAAACACCATCAGGTGCAAAATTCCCAAATTAGAGTTATGCTCCCTACACTTTTTTCTAAAGATCCCTCGATATGGGCATCAACATTTTTTAATGATCATGCCATTACCGAAATTGATTATCCCTACTCTATTCGATATGAGTGCCCCTGCTCGTTAGAGAGAGTGTTACGCTCTTTAACGTTATTTGAAGAAGAGGATATTGAAGCCATGATCCAAGAGGGGAGCCAAGAAATTGTTACTTGCCAGATGTGCGGGGAAATCTATCATATTTCCCAAGAACATCTTGAAACCGTAAAATCCTGGCTAAAAAACACCAAGGCCAATTAATATTTGATGAGGCAATAAGGGAGAGCAAGTATGTCTTTGAAAGTAACATTTTCTGATATACAGAAAGCGGCCCAAGTCATAGAAAATGTTACCCATCGTACCCCTTTAGAAGCGAGCCACACTGCCTCAAGTATGTTAGGAGCTTCATGTTACTTTAAATTAGAAAACCTGCAAAAAACAGGATCTTTTAAAATCCGTGGTGCCTATAATAAAATTCACTCATTGAGCGCCGAACATAAAAAAAAGGGGGTGATCGCAAGCTCAGCCGGTAACCATGCCCAAGGAGTGGCTCGCAGCGCCCAATTGCAAGGAGTCCGCGCTACTATCGTGATGCCAAAGGGAGCCAGTCTTGTAAAAGCTCAAGCCACCCAATCATACGGAGCTCAAGTGATTTTTCACGGGGATTCCGTTGACGAGGCAATTTTGTACGCCAAGGATTTAGCTAAAGACCAAGGGCTCACTTTTTTACATCCCTATGCGGATCCTTGGGTCATCGCGGGACAAGGAACAATAGGCCTAGAATGCTACAACCAACTTCCAGAGGTCGACACAATTATTGTACCCATTGGGGGCGGGGGGTTGATTTCCGGAATTGCCACCGCTATCAAACACTTAAAGCCCCATTGTCGCATTTTGGGAGTGGTTAGCGATTGTACTCCAGGAATGAAGTTACTGAAAGAGAAAATCACCCAAACTCACCAAACTGAGCAGGATCAGAAAACTCAGCCCACCCATCATGCGAATTTTTGTGTTACCATCGCAGATGGAATTGCCGTTAAAAAGCCCTCTCAAGAGATTTTTGAACATTTTATTGATCCCTATGTGGACCATATTGCTTCTGTTTCTGATGAAGAAATTGCAGAGGCTATTGTTTTTGCTATGGAACGCATGAAAATCGTTATCGAAGGATCGGGAGCAGCCCCATTGGCAGCTGCCCTGCATGGCAAACTCAAACTAGGAAATCATAATATTTTTATTTTATCAGGGGGTAACATTGATCTAAACCTAATGGCAAAAATCATTCAAAAATTTCAATTACGTCATGGGCGCATTGCCGAAGTGGGAATTTCTGTGTCCGATCTTCCCGGAAGCCTCAATTCCATCACCCATCTCATCGCCCAAAGTGGAGCCAACATTCTTGATGTTAGGCATGACCGCTTGAGTTCCGATTTAGGATTACGCGAAACTCGAATTTTTATTACTATGGAAACAAAAGATGCCCTCCATACCAAAGAGATTGTTGAGGACCTTCGAAGAAAAGGCTTTAGTGTTGTAAAAGATAAAAATCACTAACGAAAGGTGCACTATGTCCATCAATCCGCTGCTAGAATCAATGACTCCCTATCGTCCCGGACGTTCCATCGAAAGTGTGAAAAGGCAATATCAGTTATCCCAAGTGATTAAGTTAGCCAGTAATGAAAATCCTTTAGGACCCTCTCCCAAAGCATTGGCGGCCATCGCCAAATACGCCGCAGAAAGCCACCTTTATCCTGATGGCAGTTCCTCTGAACTCACCGAAAAGTTAGCAAGCCATCATCAAGTGCCCTATGACCACATTTGCTTGGGCAACGGCAGTGATGAACTGTTTGATCAATTAATTAGAATTTATGTGGACCCGGGAGAGGCCGTGTTAGTATCACAGGGAGCATTTAACGCCTATGCCTTATCGGCATTAGCCCATAGAGCCAGTGTGATTGAAGTGCCCCTCCGTTCTGATTTTCAAATTGATTTGGAGGCCTTTGATCACGTTTTGAGAACACGATTAAAAGAAAATAAAATCCGTCTGGTGTTTATCCCAAACATAAACAATCCCACCGGTCTTTTGTTACCCTACCAGGAAATAGTGAATTTTTTGGAAAAGTGGGGTCGCAACCCTGAAGTGTTGATTGTCATTGATGAAGCCTATCATCATTTCATTAGCTCTTCCCAATATCGTAGTGCCTGTCAATTTCAAAAAGAATTTCCCTCCCTAATCGTGTCCCGTACCTTTTCCAAATCCTATGGCTTAGCAGGGCTGCGTTTGGGTTACTTAATTGCTCCATCTCAGGTATGCACCTATATTCATCGAGTTCGCAAACCCTTTAACGTCAATCGACTGGCGCAAAAGGCAGGATTAGCCGCCCTAGATGACCACGATTTTCTTGAGCGCTCTCAGCAATTGATACGCCAAGAGAAAGTAAAAATTCGTGATTTCCTTGCAGAACATCAGATTTCTTTCCTCCCCAGTGAGGGGAATTTTTATATGATCAACATGAAGCGTGACCTAAAGCTGGTTGAAGAGTTTTTTTTAAAACATGGTGTAATTATTAGGCCAGTGGATAATTATGGATTCACGACTTGGATTCGAGTTTCTGTTGGGCTACCGGAAGAAAATACAAAAATGCTACTTGTTCTTGAGGAATGTTTCCGAAAAATTGAAGAGTTACCAGACCATCGTTATTGAAGAGTTACCAGATCATGGTTGAGGAATCGGTTATGAGCATGCATCCATCTGCTTCATCTAAATCAACAACTCACGAAAAGCTAATTACCATTGACGGACCATCTGCAAGTGGCAAAAGCACCTTAAGCCGCCACTTATCTCGTAAGTTGGGCTGGGAATGGGTCTCCACTGGAGCCTTTTATCGTGGCCTTGCCTTTGTTGCCTTAGAGGAAAATATTTCTCTGGAAGAGGGAACATCTCTTGCTAAACTTGCTCAAGATCAAGGACTTTGGCAGGTAGTTTTAGCAGAGGAGGCTACCCGAGTTTTCTATCGGAATCAGGATGTTACCCAATTAATCCGCCATGAGGATATTGGGCTTATGGCCTCTCGCATTTCTAAAATTCCCGTAGTACGACAAGCCTTATTACAGGCACAACGCGACTGTTACCATCCCACAAAAGGACTGATAGCTGAAGGAAGGGACTGTGGCACGGTGGTATTTCCCCAAGCCCCACTTAAGATTTTTTTAACCGCTGACTTGGAAAGTCGCTCTCAAAGAAGATCCCTTCAAGAATTGGGAACCAACCAAAGTGAAAGTCTTAAACAAAAACAACTGGAACGAGATACTCAAGATGCCCAGCGGTCCGTCGCTCCTACCGCCAAGGCATTAGACGCCTTGGAAATTGATACAACCCATATTGATCCAGAACAGTTACTGGAAATGATCCTGTCTATTATAAAAACCAAGTACGCTGAGTGGTTAAAGCCATGACAGGTTCGCACATTGGTTCTTTCCAGCTTATTGCGCAAGATCATCAGGCAAGAAGAGGGCGTCTAGTAACCGCTCACGGAACCATTGAAACGCCGGTTTTCATGGCCGTGGGCACTAAAGCAACTGTTAAGGCCATGAGCCCCCATGAACTAAAAATGATCGGAACTCAAGTTGTCTTAGGTAACACCTATCACCTGCATTTGCGCCCGGGTGAGGATATTATAGCCCATTTAGGGGGGTTGCATCGATTTATGGGCTGGGATGGGCCTATTTTAACAGATAGTGGTGGTTTTCAAGTGTTTTCTCTGGCTTCTTTGCGATCAATTACGGAAGAAGGGGTTGAATTTCGTTCTCATATTGATGGAGCAAAGTATTTTTTGTCCCCTGAAATCAGCATGAATATTCAAATGAAATTGGGGAGCGATATCATTATGGCATTTGATGAATGCCTGCCTTATCCAGCCACGGAACAACAGATTAAACAAAATATGGAATTAACCTTTCGCTGGCTGTTGCGTTCCCAAAAGGCCATGACCCGTCCTGAGAGCCTTCTTTTTGGAATCGCTCAAGGAGGTATGGATTATGGGTTACGTGTTAAAAGTATTGAGCAAATCTGTTCTATTGATCTTCCCGGCTATGCCTTGGGCGGTTTTAGTGTGGGGGAGCCTATCTCGCTAATGTACCATCTCCTGTACCGAGTCGCTCCTGTTATGCCTCAGCACAAACCCCGATATTTGATGGGAGTAGGCACTCCTTTGGACTTAATAATAGCCATCGACGCGGGATTAGATATGTTTGATTGTGTAATGCCCACTCGAGTGGCCCGGAATGGTACTCTATTTACTTGGAAGGGACGCATATCCATTAAAAAAGAACGTTACCGAAACGATCCACAACCCTTGGACCCTGATTGCGCCTGCTATACCTGTCGTCATTTTAGTCGTGCCTATTTACGTCATTTATTTTTGTCCAATGAAATCCTGTCTGCCCGACTAAACTCCTATCATAACCTATATTTTTACATGGATCTCATGCGACAGGCCCGTGCAGCGATTGAAGAAGGAAGATGGGCTACCTTTCGTGACCACTGTCGCCTCACGTTGACCAAAAACGATGAAAACGGTTAATTAGGACCAAACCAAAAATTGGGGGACATATGACCATATCTAACGATCAAATCATCCGTACTGCCCGAGAAATTATGTCACAAATGAGTGAACAAAAAGTTTCACTATTTAGTAAGGATTACTGGTACGGAGCAATCATGGATTGGTCCATGAAGAATCCCTCTTTCAAAACCCAAATGTTTCGTTTTGTCGATGTGTTACCCTCATTAAATTCTCCTGAAAGCGTTACCAAACATTTAGAAGAATATTTTGCTGATCAAAGTGGCGAGTTACCTAAAGTGTTTAACGTTGGATTGGGTATCGGAAAACTGCTACCATCGGCTATGGCAAAGGGCATTCGTTCGAATGTTACCCAGATGGCGAAAATGTTTATTGCAGGAGCCAATCCTCAAGAAGCTGTAAAGACTTTGCGGGAAAGACGAGTTAATCTCTCGCTAGCCTTTACTATTGATATTTTAGGTGAGGCCACCTTAAGTGAACAAGAAGCTCTTACCTACCATGGACAATATTTGGAATTGATGGATTTGCTATCACAAGTTTGCTCTGGGTGGGAGCCCATTCCTCTTTTGGATGAGGATCACCTAGGTCCCATACCCAAGGTTAATGTGAGCGTGAAATTGACCGCCTTATGTTCTCGCATTAATGAGGCAGCCTGGGATCACACCAAGGAAGAACTCAAAAAGCGATTGCGACCCTTAATGCTTAAGGCGCAAGAAAAAAATATTTTCCTTAATTTAGACATGGAACATTACCACGTGAAAGATTTAACTCTAGAGGTTTTTAGTGAATTGATTATGGAGCCCCCTTTGCGGTCCTATCGTCATGTGGGTTGTGTGATACAAGCCTATTTGAGGGACTCTTGGGACGATTTGCAAAAGTTAATCACCTTAGCCAAAAACAGGGGAACCCCATTCACCATCCGCCTAGTAAAGGGCGCCTACTGGGATACCGAGATAATTACAGCCCAGCAACGAGGTTGGCCAGTGCCAGTTTTTCAAAACAAAGCCGAAACTGATGTCAACTATGAGGAATGTACTCAATTATTGTTATCACAATTTCCCCATATCCTAGTTGCTTTTGGCTCCCATAATGTAAGATCAATAGCTTGCGCGATTGAAACGGCGAAATATTATCATGTTCCGCTAAAAGCCTTGGAAGTGCAAATGCTCTACGGCATGGCTGATCCTATAAAGCGAGCTCTTGTCAACATGGGTATTCGCGTTCGGGAGTATGCTCCCATGGGAGAAATGTTACCGGGCATGTCGTATTTGGTGCGTCGACTTTTAGAGAATACCTCCAACCAATCATGGCTACGCAGTAAGTTTGTCGAGAATCAAGATGATTCGGTGCTACTTAGAGATCCCCGCAGTCAGCTTGTAAAACCTATTGAACAAATACGGCAGAGTATTCCCATCATTAAGGATGCACAGAAATTTAATAACGAACCTTTGCTTGATTTCACTCTTGGGGAACACCGAAACAAACTCACCGAAGCCCTTCAACAAATAACCCACCAGTTTCCCCTTCGCGTCCAACCCAGGTTGAATGGAAAGGCCATTTCCTGTCCTCAAAAGATGGTTCGAATCAGTCCTAACGACGGTAACACCAAAGTGGCGGAAATTGATTTAGGTTATCCAGAATTAGCAGATCAAATGGTACATGAGTCTTTAAAAGCTTTTGAGGCGTGGTCTC
Source organism: Pseudobdellovibrionaceae bacterium (assembly GCA_025055135.1). Taxonomy (GTDB): domain Bacteria; phylum Bdellovibrionota; class Bdellovibrionia; order Bdellovibrionales; family Bdellovibrionaceae; genus JANWYU01. Next base: position 9,184 of record JANWYU010000090.1, read on the forward strand.
AAAAAACCTTTACCGAAAGGGCGCAATACCTTTTTAAGGTAGCAGAACTCATGAATCGCTATCGTTATGAAATTATTGCCACTCAAGTATGGGAGGTAGGAAAGCCCTGGAGTGAAGCCGATGCTGACGTTGCCGAGGCTATCGATTTCTGTCGTTACTATGCCCAACAGGCCGCCCCATTTGACGAACCAAAAAGACAGGCTCCCCACATTTTGGGAGAATCATCTTTTTATCGATATCGTCCTCGGGGTGTTACCCTCGTAATTAGTCCGTGGAATTTCCCGTTAGCTATTTTTACCGGCCAAACGGTAGCAGCTTTAGTAACAGGTAATACCGTAATTATGAAGCCAGCGGAGCAGTCCTCTGCCACGGCCTTGTGGTTAGCCCGTATCTTAGAAGAAGCGGGAGTACCAACCGCGGTGGCTCAATTTTTGCCGGGTAAAGGTGAAGAGGTGGGCGCCCATCTAGTGGGACACAAAGATATTACTACTATTGCCTTTACCGGATCAAAGTCAGTGGGTCTTTGGATTTTAAAGGAGGCGCAAAATATTAAGCCGGGGCAAAAGCATGTTAAGCGTTGTATTATTGAAATGGGGGGTAAAAACGCAGTGATTGTTGATAACGATGCTGATTTAGATGAGGCTGTGGGAGCCGTCGTTTATTCTGCATTTGGGTTTTCTGGACAAAAATGCTCTGCCTGTTCTCGAGTCATTGTGCTTAATGACGTGTACCATCGTTTTGTTAACCGCCTTATCGAAGCCACGCGCAGCCTTGTGGTAGAAAGTGCGGTATCGCCCCGTTGTCAAGTCGGGCCTGTGGTGGATGAAGAGGCCTGTGCACGCATCAAACAAACCATTCAAAAGGCCAAACAATTATTTCCGTGTGAACTAGAACTTGCTACCGAACACCTATCAGGTTGCTTTGTGGGACCTACAATTTTTTCCGATGTGGATCCCAATAGCTTTTTAGCCCAAGAGGAAATTTTTGGCCCGGTTCTGGCCATTATGCGGGCTGAAGACATTCCCAAAGCTGTGGCCCTTGCCAATAATAGTGAATATGCCTTAACCGGGGGCATATTTTCTCGATCTCCTAAGAATATCGAGTACGTAAAAAAATTCTTCCAGTGCGGCAACCTGTACATCAATCGGGGCATTACAGGGGCCATGGTGGATCGGCATCCCTTCGGTGGCTTTAAACTTTCAGGAGTTGGAAGCAAAACCGGCGGACCAGATTATTTGTTACAGTTTATGGAGCCTCAATGTGTTACCGAAAATACCATTCGCCGCGGTTTCACTCCAGAGCTGGTAACATAAATACACTATCAGAAGGGGTTCGATCTAACAAAGAAGCTTTCTCAAGAATCAGGCACACTTATTTGAAACAACACCGAAACGGAGCAGTTTTGTTAGCATTTGATACACTAACCCCTCTTTTTCCACACTCATCGGCAGGTAAATTACCTAAAAGCCATCCTTGAATCGTTGGAGTAGTTGCTGCTGAAATATCAATAATAGGATCTATTGCTGAGGTGCCAGTAATTTGATGGACCCACTCGAGTTTACCATTGATATTCTGAATTCCTCTTGTATCGTCAGAACGGCTTTGAAAACATGCCTGCACCCATTCCGAAACAGTACATAGCCGGGCATTTTCCCCATTACAGTGCTGTTGTGCTGCAAAAAACGTTTTTTCCGGTTCATGATTAGAGCTAATACAAAAGGCCTCCCTGCTTCCCGGAGTGCCAACAAGGGAATACCCAGAGGGACATTCTTTACGAACTTGGGCAAGATTGGAAGGCACCAAGGACACCCACTGAGTTCCATTGTAGTATTGAATCTCATTAACTGTGCTGTTGTAAATTTGTAATCCATTTGGAGGAGAGACAATAGCATCTCGTTGAGATGTGGTCATACGAGGTAACAAGAAACCCTTCGTTGTGGATTGAATTTCCAAAACACTGGTAGCTGATGCAGAGGGGGTTCCAGAACCCACAAACAAACTACCAAAGGAAGCTGCTCCTCCCG
>JANWYU010000207.1 GCA_025055135.1 Pseudobdellovibrionaceae bacterium
TAAGTCATCCTCTACTAAGGTGAGGACTTCTTTTTTTGTTCGTTCGCCGAGGGAGGCAATTCAATTTTTTTCACTCCAGGTTTATTATTTTCATCAGATTGATTCATGTTCATGTTATCTTGCTTTTTTCCTGTACTTTGGGCAGAAGGGGCAAATCGATCACTTGAAGAATCCTCACTCTTGTGGCCTTTGAGCTCCACCGGACGCTCAGCCACACTACCTCTTAAATTACAACAAAAAATCACCCCAGGTAGATCGGAGGCCGACCTATAACCAGAAATGGAGAATGGTAATGAAGTATCACATCTTTCAGCCATTTGAATATTTAAAGTAACATCAATATCTGAAAACTTTTCACCATTAATGAACTCACAATAAAACTTACGAGAAGAACTTAAATGTTCTCTCTGCACGGATCTTTCTCTCTTTTTTGAGCTACCACACCCAGTCCAAACCAGTGTCACCATCAAGCTAAACAGTAGACCTAAACGAATATTTTTTAACATTGGTCCCCCACAATTAGCGAAATTTTTTAACCATCTGCTTAAAGTATTCACCGCGCTCTTCTGCACTGTCAAACAAATCTGAAGCTGGACATCCGGGAGATAACAAAACAAAGTCATCAATTCTCGACTTTTGGTAAGCAATAAGTACAGCCTCTTCAAATGTCCCAATTAAATATGTTTCCGTAAAATCACCAATATCTCGATTAATTTGTTCCTTAGCTTCACCATACAGGAGGAGACTTTTCACTTTTCTTTTTACAAGGGGACGCAATCCTTCAAAACTTAAGCGTGCGTCTTTACCTCCCGCTATCAATATCACATTATCAGGAAACAACTCCAATGCCCGCGATAGGGCATGAACATTGGTGCACAAGCTGTCATTATAAAAGTAAACCCCACCCACTCTCCGCACATACTCAATTCGATGAGGTAACGGTGCAAATGTTTGGATGACTTTCTGAATAGCCTCATGGGTTGCACCATGTTCCCTTACAGCCAGAATGGCTGCCATAATGTTCTCAATATTGTGCCGTCCTTTAAGCTTCATCCCGCTTAAATCATAATAGTCTTTTTCTGGTCCCGTCGTTCGAGCACAAATCGTTTTACCAATGTTAACACAGCCTCCAATATTCATAATCTGTGGCTCTAAGATTTGTTTACGAGAATAATAAAATAGCTTTCCTCGTTGCACCACAGGATCACGAGCAAGCTCCACTACAGCATTATCATCTGCATTTAGAATAGACGTTGTACTTAAATTCACGTTCCGAAAAATTTTACGTTTGGCATTAACGTAATCTTCCATACTACGGTAACGATCTAAGTGGTTTTCCGCCAAACTGGTAAAAACAATGGTAGCAGGTGTAAAATGCTCACACGTTTCTAATTGAAAACAGGTCGCTTCAATCACAACAACATCGGCCTTTTCACCACTTCTCAAATAGTCGGTAACAGGAATTCCAAAAGATCCACCTGCCCAAACCTTTTTCCCACTCTCTCGCAGCATGGCCTCAATAATTTTAACGGTGGTGGTTTTCCCATTGGTTCCCGTTACCGCCAAAATGGGCTCCTTAATAAACCAAGAAGCAAACTCTAACTCTCCCACCACCTTAATTCCTTGAGCGCGACAATACTCAAATATTTTCAAATAAGTTGAGATGCCTGGAGATAAAATAACCAAATCTTGTTTTAAAAACGTCTTTGGAGTATGCCCTCCCAGCTCTAAGGTTACCGGAAGATCACCCAACTGCTCCAATTGTTCCGACAGTTCAGCTCTTGATTTATGATCCGTTACCGTAACTTGCGCTCCATGAGAGACCAAAAAATGACTCAAACTAAGCCCTGTTTTTCCTAAACCAACAACTAGAATTTTTTTATCTTTCAGCTCACTAACGTCTTGAAACATAGCCATCTCCTTCGCAAAAATATCACTAACGCAATTTTAAAGTTGCTAAACTCAATACAGCGAGTAACAGGCTAACAATCCAAAAACGAACAATAATTTTGTTTTCCGTAACCCCTCCCAACTCAAAGTGATGATGAATGGGAGCCATACGAAACACCCTTCTACCCGTTAACTTAAAAGAAATCACTTGAGCAATAACCGAAAGGGCCTCCACTACGAACACACCCCCCAAAACCGCCAAAAGAATTTCATTTTTAGTGAATACCGCCAAAGTTCCAACCACACCGCCTAAACTTAGACTTCCCACATCGCCCATAAACACTGTTGCTGGATAGGAATTAAACCATAAAAATCCCAAGCAGGCTGCCACAAAAATTCCCGCTAGCACAGTCAACTCGCCCGCTCCGGAAACAGCAGGAATCTGCAAAAACTGAGCAATCACACTGTGTCCAGCAACGTAGCTAAAAACCCCTAAGGTGGCTACTGAAACCATCACCGGAACTACTGCCAAACCATCTAACCCATCTGTCAAATTCACCGCATTAGCCGCCCCAACAATGACCAACATACCAAATAAAATATAAGCATATCCTAAATCGAAGTAAAAATTTTTAAAAAAAGGAAAATGTACCACAGTAGTAATGGCGTTTTTTTCGATCAACCACCACAAAACCAATCCCGACAAGGCAAACTCTACAAGCAAACGTACTTTACCCGGTAGGCCCTTCGAATTTTTTTTAGTAACCTTTAACCAATCATCCAAATAACCAACCAATCCAAAACCCCACACCGTAACTAAAACACCCCACACTAAATGATTGGTCAAATCTACCCACAAAAAAGTCGGTAACAAAGTTCCTAAAAGTATTAACCCCCCTCCCATGGTGGGAGTTCCCTGTTTCTTTTTGTGGCTCTGTGGTCCATCATCCCGAATACTTTGACCAATCTGCCGTTGACGCAATTGATGAATAAAATAAGGTCCCAATAATAGAACCACAAAAAAGGCAGTAAAGAACCCCAAAAAGGTGCGAAAAGTAATATATTTAAAAACATTAAAGACACTGTAAGTGTCAGAAAGTTGATACAAATATTGATAAATCATTTTGTTTTTACTCCAACATCACGCTATCCATATAAAGAGGTAAAATCAATGGGATCTAAAGCCTCCACTACTTTTTCTAACTTCATAGCCCGGGACGCCTTAATGAACACCAGGGTATCTTTGGTCACCTCTTCTCTTAATTGGGAAATGAATGTTGAATCAATCTCCTCTACAAGGCTTAACTGTCCAGGGTTACCACCAGCAGCATAAAACCCTTGACTAAATTCCGCACCATACTGCCCAACAAAAAATATTTTTCGCGCATTTAAATCAGCAAAACTCATCCCAAGCTCATAGTGAGCCTTAAAGCCAAAATCACCCAATTCCTTCATGTCACCAAGAACCCCTACTTTGGGACGATTACCAAAAAAGCTTTGTAAGGTTTTTCTCAATGCCATCATGCTTTCAGGATTGGCGTTATAGCCGTCAAATAAAATCGTACATCCTCTTGCGGAACGCACCAACTGATTCCTACCCCAAGGAGCCGACAACTCCTTTAAAGAGGCCCACAAGTCCTTTGGGGAAGCACCAAGCCCCAAATGAAAAGCAGATGCCGCCATAATATTGATCACCTGATGTTCCCCAAGAAGAGGAAGCTCAACCCGCCCCTCATAACGATCAATATGGCCCCATACTTCCAGAAATCCCTGGGAGTTCACTTGAGCGTCCATTTCCAAATGAACCTCTCGATCCCACCCCTCCAGGGGGGGATTCCTCTTATGCACGAAAAAAATCCGCTGCAAACGCTGAGTCATCAGGTCTTTTTGGGCCATTTTCAAGGTCCAAGAATTACTCAAATTAAAGACGGCTAAGGCATTAGGGTTACTTACATAAATCTCCTCTTTAGCCTTTGCAATCCCTTCCTGACTGCCAAAATTTTCAATATGGGCCGTCCCGACCATCGTACAAACCACCAAATCGGGTTGGGCTATTTGGGAAAGGGCGGTAATCTCACCCGCATGATTCATTCCCAGTTCACATATTAAGATCTTCACATCGGGTGGCGCCGACAAAATATTAAAAGGTACCCCAAAGTGATTATTAAAACTTCCTTGATTGCCATGTACCACATGCTGGGGAAAAACACGCCGAGCTAATTGATAAGTAAATTCCTTACAGGTTGTTTTACCGTTACTCCCCGTAATCCCCAACACCTTGGTTTTTTGATCCTTTTTTAATGCTTCTACCCGCAGTCTAGCTAACTCTTGTAAGGCCTTCAATGTATCCCCAACGAAAACCCAAGTAACCTGGGGAAACTGGTTTAGCCATGATTCCACCACTGGGCGAGCCGTTACCACTGCAGATGCTCCCCGTTGAAGGGCACTAAAAATGTAGTCATGCCCATCAAAACGTTCTCCCGGCAAAGCCCAAAATACCTGACCAGGAGCTATTTTTCGAGAATCGGTGCTAATGGTCCAAATCTTATCCTCAAGCCACTGCCCTTTGATATCAATGGCTACCGTTTTTAACTCGGTAGAATGAGTCCACATTGGCTAACTCCTCTCTTTTATTTCCGCTACTTTATTTAAATCTTGGGAACAGATTCCCTTTTCCAACTGACAACCACATCATAATCCGAGAAGGGGATTTTTTCCTGCCCAATCTGTTGATAACGTTCATGTCCCTTTCCGGCAATTAGTAACACATCATTAGGTCCCAGTCGTTCCAAACCCTCAAAAATCGCCTTTTTGCGATCTAACTCTACATGGGTTTTGTGCCCTTCCTTCATGCCAGAAAGAATATGGTGCACTATTTTTTCAGGATCTTCGCCTCTAGGATTATCATTGGTAACAATAATCCAATCACAAAGGCGTTCTGCAATAGCCCCCATGATGGGACGTTTTCCTTCATCTCGCTCCCCGCCGCACCCCAAAATAATACCAAGCCTTCCTGTCCCTTGCGCAAGACGATTTAATAGCGAACGCAATGTTACCAGTGTTTTTTCTAATGCATCTGGGGTATGAGCAAAGTCAATAAAAACATGTCGCTCCGCCAATTCTCGCACCTTTTGTAGACGGCCCGGAACCCCAGGGAAATCAGCAATTAAAGAAATGGCTCCTGGTAGAGTCATAAAACCAGCTCCCACCAAAAGGGCAGCTATTCCAACAAAATTTGCCACCTGAAATTCCCCCAACATCGGCAAAAATCCACCAAAATTTTGACCACCGACACAAACCCGAAAATAAATCCCAGACCAATCCACTCCATTTACCTCATAGCGGAAATCAGCCATCGGGCTTTGACCGTAGGTAACAACTGTTGCCTGGGAGTCAACCTGTAATCGCTGGCCCCAAGGATCATCAATATTAATAACTGCGATTTTAACATTTTTTCTTGACCAAAATAATACCTCGGAAAATAGACGCGCCTTGGCCTGGAAGTAGCGTTCCATGCTACCATGATAGTCCAGATGATCTTGGGTTAAATGGGTAAATATAACCCCATCAAAATGCACTCCGTCTACCCTAAACTGATCCAGGGCATGGGAACTTACTTCCATCACCGCTGCTTTAGCACCCTTTTGGTAACAATAAGATAAAAAATAATGTAAATCATAAGCATCGGGGGTGGTTAATTGGGTTTCCCACCACTCCTCATTTAAATAAAGCCCCAGCGTTCCTATTTTGCCTACTTTAACTCCCGCTTTTTGTAACAAATATTCCCCCATAGTAGTAACCGATGTTTTTCCATTCGTTCCAGTAACACCTATGGTAAATAAATTTAAAGAAGGCTGGCCCCAAAAACTGGCCGACAAAAAAGCATAGGCCCGGCGGGAATGATCGGTAACCAAAATGGGAACTAACGAATCCCTTCGCAACCGATCAAAGTGCTCCCGCCACACATTTTTTTCTACCACCACTGCTGCAGGCTTTTGATTGAGTACTCTGGCTAAGTCCTGATGGCCATCATAAGTCTTGCCTCGAATAGCCACAAAAATTTTTTGTGGTCCAACAAGCTCCAAACGGGTAACACTGCCATCAACGGGAATAGCTTTCCAAGAGTCCTGAACGGGAGTAGAAAACAAATCCTGAATCGGATGCAACACATCGTATAAATTACCCAACCATTTCACCATTTCCTCCTAGGTTGCTTTCTGTCAATAGTTTGGTCAATTCCCAGCGCATAGGACCCAAAAAGGTTTCTTAAAAAAGAGCCGCCAATAAATGCAAAGCCATTGTTTCAAAAAAAAACAAAACTCAGCACCAAAATTGAATGGTTTAGGGCAAGGAGGGTTTTATGAGACCACAACATTCGTTACCCACACTTTTACTTTTTGCCACTTTGGTCGTTCTGTCTACAAGCTTCAATACTCAGAATGAGCCTCAAAGACTCACCATGCAACAGTGGGATCTGGCTTCTCAGGGAGGAGGCGGGAGTGGTGCCCAAACTGAGCAGACCAAGAACACAAATATTACCTCTCCAGCCTCACAAGCCCAGAACCAACCAGATTTCACAATTGATTTATCGACCTATGACACCTCTACAAAGGCAAAAATAAACGTAAAAATAAATTCGGATAAAACAAAAGCACTCTATTCCCTCGAGGGGGGTATTTGTGAAAAATGTAACCCCATCGAGGAGGTAACCATCAATCCTGATGATGCTAAAGATTTTGAATACCTAAGAATGCTTTTAGCCAAAACGGCCTTAGAAAAGCTAAGAAATGACACCGAAAAGAAGAAAGAGTCCGCAAAGAAAGAAGAAGGAAAGAGGATAAAGAGGATGGGAACATCCGAGGTTACAACACTCTGTGACATCGATAGTGAAGAGGATGAGCACGGCATACTGACTTGTTTGAAGGACGAACTGTCCGAACTCATCAATGAATGTAATAATATTTCCATTTCTCCGACAGATTCAGAAAATCGCGAACAGGTTGCTGAAGCTCGAAAAGAGGAGCGTAAGAAGAAGCATGAATGTTTTAAAAAAGCAGAGGCTCACTACCATCGTTTTATGCGGCCTAAACTGAAGCAAGCCCTAATGAATTCGCGCAATCTTTATGGAATGGATTTTGAGATTGAAGGTATACAAAGAGAACTTTTTACTGACCTACCGAGAAAATTTGACTTCATACGTATGGATTTGCTTCACCTAAATCGAAATGCTGTTATCCATAGAACCCAACTCAACTATCAGTGGGCCCTTAGCTCAGGCGCTACCCCCTCTTACGCAGCAGTCTTGGCAAAACAATATTTAGCCAGCGAAATGAACCCTTACAACTGGTCTTCAACAGCCCGCAGTCTTGTAAATAATATCCAAGAGTTTGCAAAAACGAACAGCGTTCAAAAGGATCTCCCTCAATGGATGCAACGCTATAATCTCACCTTCCACATGCCTCTATTCAATTTTTGGATGACGGACCACTCCCGTGGCATCATACAATTCCCCAGTTGGAATGATGGATTAGCCTATGACCCCGCTTTCCATCAAAACAGTGATCTATTAGGATCAATCCCTGCTCTTAACTCCCTTGGTTATCTGGCATCCTCCCCTTCTACCTCTATTCCATCTTCAAAATTCGGATTCGAATATCATAACCGTGGCACCACTCCTCATGTTCCCATTAGCCTGATTTCATCCCCAAACACTCCAACAAGTTACTATCAGACAGGCACATCAACCCATTATCATTCTTATCTTTCCGGATCAGTAGGCACTAGCGTCCCACGCGCTAGCGACTCCGGAGCGATTCCTAATTCCCACCAGGCTCCCCCAAGTGGAGCAGCACAAAGGAGGGCAAGCACTCGCGTTACTCAATAAAATCCTTGGCGTTGATCCCGTATTTCTCGATTTTACGCAAAAGGGTTTTTTTCGGAATGTTAGCATGAAGGGCCGTTTGATTAATACGGCCCTTAAACATTTTTAAGGCTTTGATAATAAACTCTCGTTCAAAAGCCTCTTTTTGCGCATTAAAATCCAATTCCTCAGATCTTTGCTGGTGGGCGCCCGACATGCTGCTGCTACTGCCACTCATGGAAGAGGCCTCATCTCCATCCTCACTATCACTGCTACCATCACCACTACCCATCATCGTTTCCTCTTCCCCTAATCCAAATCCTTCTTCAGAGGAGCTTCCCAAATCCTTGCCTTCCCCCTCTTGCATGTACCGGTGCTCTCGACCCGATCCTCTGTGAAAACGCCTTTCTGCTGCAATTACCAATCCGTCCTTAAGTTCATCCTCATCGCCGCTTTGGAACAATTCCTCTTCATATTGGACTTCGGGCAAAATGGTTTTCGTCGCCATACGAATAGACTCGGGCAATGACTTTACGGTAATCATGTTACTCGGTTCCATAACAAAGGCATGTTCAATAACGTTTTCCAACTCCCGGATGTTACCTGGCCAATGATATTTTTTTAACACATTCATGGCATCAACACTAATCCCCACCATTTTTCTTCCGTGAAGTTCATTAAACTTACGAATAAAATTGGGAACTAAAATATTGAGATCATCAATCCGATCCACTAAAGAAGGTAAAAAGATGGGGATCACATTTAGTCGGTAATATAAGTCCTCTCGAAATTGTCCTGACTTTATCATTTCTTCTAAAGGCCGATTGGTGGCGGCAATAATCCGGGCATTCATGGGAATTTCACGATTGGATCCAACGGGAATAAATACCTTCTCCTGTAAAACACGAAGCAGTTTAACCTGCATTAACAAAGGAAGATCGCCCACCTCGTCCAAAAATAGAGTACCACCCTCCGCATATTGAATTTTACCAATCTTTCTTTGATCCGCTCCCGTAAAAGCACCCTTTTCATGTCCGAACAGTTCCGACTCAAACAGCGTTTCTGGTATCGCCGAACAATTTATGGCAACAAACTTACCCTCTTTACGGGCCGAGTTAAAATGGATGGCCCGAGCAACTAATTCCTTTCCGGTACCACTGGCGCCCCTAATCAGCACAGGGGTATCCACTTTAGAAAGGCGATAAATCAGATGAAACACCTTTTGCATCTGCAGGTGATGTCCCAAAAAAGGCCTTCCTTCCTCCATCAAAAGAGGCTGACTGGCCGCCACCCGCGAAATCAACGCATAAGCATCCAAAGCCTTTTGAATTACGCTAATCAAAGCTTCGGAAGACACTGGTTTTTGTAAAAACTGAAATGCACCCTTTTTTACCGCCTCCACCGCAAGCTCTATGGTGGCAAATGCGGTTAATATGATCACAATTACCCCGGCATTTTTTTCCTTTAACTGGTGCAAAACCTCCATTCCCGACATGCCGGACATGTCAATGTCCAATAAAACCAAATCAATACTTTGGCGATCAAAAATCTCTAAGGCCTCTTGACCATGGCGAGCCTCATACGTAAGGGCCCCTAACTCTCCCTTCAGTAACGAGGCCAAGGAAAGGCGCAGCCCATCATCATCATCGACCACCAAAACTTTAATCATACCCCTTTCTCTCCCTTGATCGTACTTTTATCAGCCTTGAGCTCTTGATAAAGCCCAATTTTTGGGAGAGGTCAACTATTGTTGGAATCAGGCAACCGCACCGTGAAAGTACTACCCACATCGACCTGACTTTTGACACTTATAGAACCACCATGCAATTCGGTAAAATACTTCGCTAAATAAAGTCCCAAACCCGTTCCTTTAATGGAGGAGGACTTTGCCATTTTTCCCCGGTAAAATTTAGTAAATAAATAAGGTACTTCCTGCTCGGGTATTCCCATACCCTCATCTTGAAATTCAATTACCACATAGCCCTCCCGCTCTCCACTAGTGATCACCACCTGACTCCCTTCCGGACTATATTTAATGGCGTTCTCTAACAAATTACTGAAAACTTGGCCCATCAATTCTGGATCAACTAAAATAGGAAATAAAGCCTCCTGATTAAATTGAATTTTAATATGCTTTAACTTGGCTAAAAACTGATGCTTTTGAATCACCTCAGTCAAAATCTGGTTCACATCCTTACTGACCTTCTTTAACTTGATGCCCTGACTCTCTATGTGGGCATAAGTTAGTATAGCATTTAGCACTCGCAATAAATCCTCAGTGCTAATTTTAATAAAATCGAGAGCCTCTCGCTGCTTTAGAGAAAGCTCTTTGCTCTCACGTAGGAACATTTCTAACATTCCCTGAATCCGCGCAATTGGCGTACGTAAATCATGAGACATCATGGAAATAAAATTAGACTTCAACTCATCCACCTGTCGCATTAACTCCTTCTCTCGCCTGACTTCCCAAATCTGACGCCTTTCCAAATACAATCGATAAGGAAGTAACGAATAGTAAGTAACCACCCCTCCCACTAAGGGGTGAGCCAAAAAAATTTGCCTTCCGCCCAAACGCAACAGTAACCAATTCAAAAAAACGAGCAAAGCCCCCACTCCAAAAACATTTAAAAGGCCCAAAAGGGGTGGTAAGTGGATACACGCATACACCGTCAATAACATAACCAAAAACGTTACCAAATGAGTTGTCCATTTTGGAAGATAAATCAAAGCATCCTGGTTAATTATGTTCTCCCATACTTGAGCGTAATACTCAGTTAGGGTAACCACTCCTGGTTCACGCTCTAAAGGGGTCTTTACATAATCTTTAACCTTTCGTCCCATGTCTTCCCCGATAAAAACCACCTGACCTTTAAGTTCGGATCCATCCCCAGTTTCTTCAAGCCAATCTTGAAATCGAAAAAGTTTAAAATAGCTTCTCGGCTTAAAGCGCAACCAAATCTGCTCGGAATCATAAAGCTCAAAAAGACCCCGCACTGAGGGAATGGAGGGAGTTGAGTTCGAGGAAAGTCCCAAACGCTGTCTCAACTTCAAAAACCCTAACTCCTGCCCCTGGTAAGTTAAAAAACCTCTCCGGGTAACACCATCTTCGGCAAACAAAACATTGTCTGATGTTTTCGGAGTTAGTAACACCACATCCACTTGATCAAATGGTGGTAACAGGCGGGAAGGAGGTGACCCTTTACTAAACAGCAAATCATACGCTAAAAAAACGCACCCGCTCTTTAGGATATTAAGAAACTCTGTCTCTGCATTTTTATCTGGTATGGGAACAGTAATGGGACCGTGAGGCTTCGGTTTCTCCGCCACTTCATGTTCCCAAAAAACCAAAGGCTTAGTAACAACCACTGCCAACGGTTCGTGCTTTAAAACGTTCTTTAAAACCCGATTCCAATCCCCCAAATGGGGTTCAGAACCAAATTTTTCCACAAATGAAAGGTCAAGTAAGATAATTGGGGGGCCACCTCCCTTAGGCCAAACCCAAGAATCCAGTTTTTGAATCGAGTCACTAACAAAAAAGTTTAAGTAGACAAGGGGAACAAAAAGTAGCCCAACCCAAAGCACACCCCCCAAAAAGTAGGGAAGTACCAAGGGCCACGATTTCTTTAGTAGGATCAGCCTCTGAATCAATCAATACCCATCATTCAATACCCGAAGGCCGACAGCCGAAGGAAGCTTGAGCCACTTCTTGAGAGGCCACGCCCTTAGCTGATTTTAACGGGCGCAGTAATTTATAGCCACTACGTTTGTTACTAGAATGAGATGTGCTCTTCTTTTGGTGTGTCATATTCCCTCCTTTTATAATACAAAAAGGTTGCTCCGATCAACTGTTTCATCCGGCGACAGAACAACCGTTCATGATGTTCCGCCGCAGCGACCGAATGTTGAAAGTGACATCCTCCCCTACAGACATTTCTTGCCCAACAGGTGGCGCATCCCAACCGCTCCAAGGCTCCTTTTGCTTCCCAAATGCGCCCCAGGTCCTGTTCCTTCATTGCCGTATCAGATGTCCCCGCTAACCAAACACAAGGATGAATGGTGCCTCGAGCCGACACCGTAAGCCGCCTTTGACCCGCGCCACAGTACCCTACCACCGGTTTTTGCAGATCCAAAATATTAAAGATGCGGTCAACAAATACCAACTTGCGCAGTTCCTTTTCCCCACCTTCTTGATATAATTGGGCCATTAGATCACAGTAACCTTTAATAAAGTGCTCATTAACCGCAGCTGAATCCTCCCAATAATCAAAGGAAAAATCCACTGCATCAAAGGGCCACTCTTTTAGATCTTGGAAAATACCCATGACATCAAAATTATTCTTATTAATCACCACACTCGCCACTATTTTTCCTAAACGCTCTTTTGCGGAAAATAAACGATTAACCCCCTTTTTCCACTCTTCCCACCACTTAGTAACCTCCTCCTCCCCAGAAGGATGGACAGCTGCCTTATTTTTAAAGGGACGCTGTAACCATTGCTTGGATCCATCAAAGCTTAGGCTGACATTCATTTTATAAGTCGCCAACAGATCAACATTTTCATGAGTGAGTAACGTACCGTTGGTAACCACATGAAACACAGGCATAAAGCCATCATGCCTTCCTTGTTCCACTATCCAATCAGCCAAAAGACGAATACCCAAAGGATAAAGTAAGGGCTCCCCACCCGTAAAATTAACGACCAAAAGAGGCTTTGTTTCCTCTATAATGGTAGAATCAGACTCACTAGTAGAGCGGACCTCCGCCTTGCGTATCCTTAGATCTTCCAAACGACGGTTTAGAAGAAGGCTCAATTTTTTAAAAATCTCATCTAGATCTGCCTTAGCCTGGGGATCACCAAATGTCCCATCTCCACCAGCCGCACAGTAAACACATTGCAAATTACAAATTTGGGTTACATTTATACTAATGCTTTGTAATTCCCCTAGGCCCACACTCTCTACCTGACGGTTCGCCCTCAATTGCCATTCTTCCTCATGAGCCCAATGGGAAATTTCCTCTAGTAAATCAGCACTTAACGCAACAGGAGTTTGAGCCAAGGATAAGGTCTGTGCATTCCAAACCAATTGGTGTTTTGGAAACCAAAACACGTCGGGCAAAGACTCACCAAGCGGTAAGGGTTCAAAGGATTCAGAATCGGACAGGGAGGTATGGGAATTGGGGAGGCTATGGGCGTTAAGGGTTGGGTTGGCGCCATCACCATCACCCCCACAAACTGTATTTACCGTATTTACAACGTGTGAACCTGTGATCGTTGTTGCCATAAGATGAAAAGCTGCAATATCGAGGCCAATTTTTTGGTGTCAAAACGATCCCAGAAAATACAGATGAATTGAATTTATCGCTCCGTCACAAACTGCTTTTTGTTGTTGCTGTTTAAATATTTTACACACTATAATCCTTTTCCCTCATTTAGTTGTGGACAAGCAAAAGAAAATCTGGCATTGTGCTTGCAGATTTAAAGTTATCCCCCCCTTCTTGAGCGGCTAGGGTTTCCTCCCCCCCCTTTGGACCTTAGCCGCTCTCTTTTTTTCTTTTTTTCAGCAAAAATTTTTCAGCAAAAATAGAAGTAGAGCTCGAGAACCTAGAAAACTCCACAACTAAGCCTCAACCAAACCACAACAAAAGGACAACAAAGGACAATCGTGTTGTAGGTTAATTTAGTTACCATCATCCCGTCATCTTATTGGTATTCATCAAACGATCCCAAAAAGTGAAGAATAATCCATAATTCACCTCGTAATCCCGATGATGGTAACCATGATGTAGCCCACTAATAAAAACTTTTAGTATACCTCGTTTAACCAAAAAGGGAGGTATCACCTCACCACCTAAATGATTGGTTACCGCCGTAACACTCATAAAAATGAGATGAAATAGGAACACCGGTAATGGAACTGGTAACATCAATAAAATAAGTGGTAAGGCCAACGCATTGAGAATAGACTCCGCTGGATGAAAAGAAAAAGACGACCAAGGGGAAGGAGGCCGACTCATATGATGCACAAAATGAATCGTTCGCATCCACCATTTCAAATGAAGCAAGCGATTCAAAGAATAACCAATTTCTCGAATTTGAACTTTTGGCAACGCCGGGCTAGGAAATAACCGCCATCTCAATTTACGAAATGCGCGAGTGAACGATAAAGCGCCAACCAAAAAAGTCCCGCTATAACAAAATATCTTAGGGTAATAATCAAAAAAAGCCACATTAAAGTAAAAATATCTCAAGCTAGCGTGACTTTCTCATTGTCAACAATCAATGAATTTGTTGTAATGAAGCCTCCCATATCTAAACTAGGTTAGGTGAACCCTTTTTACCCATGAACAGCCAATCGCCATCAAAAAGCATAAAATCAAGAGAAACCGAGTGGAACCAATTTTTTAATCAGTTCCATTCCTGGCAAGAAAAATATAAGGCCTTAATTGAATTACGAAAGAAGCTACCCCCCTATCCAGAGGATAAGCGCCTTGATGATCTCAAAGTAAAAGGCTGTCAAAGCCAAGTGTGGTTATGGGCTACCCAAATGGAACCATCTAAAGAAATCCAGTTTTGGGCAGATAGCGATGCCTTAATTACGAAAGGTTTGGTTGCATTTTTGGTATTATTTTATTCCGGATTACCCGCAGAAGAAATAGCGCAACATGACGTACAGTACTTTAAGAATCTGGGGTTAGCGGAGCACTTATCACCTAGTCGAGCCAACGGTTTTTATCATATGATTAATCAAATAAAACGCTACGCTTTTGCCTTTTATTATCATGATCAACAACAAAATCAAAATAGGAGGTAACCTATGAGAACCCAATTATCTGTAGCTATCTTGTTTTTTACAGTTCTTATTATGAGCTTCTCCAACGATCTAGCCCTTGCCCTTAGCTTGAAGGAATTAAACTCGGAAAAAACCCCATTTCAGTTACCCGAGTTACCCTATCCTGTGGATGCCTTCACTTTTGCCATTGATGCAGAAACTATGACGATTCACCATCAAAAGCATCATAAGGGCTATGTCGACAATGCCAATAAATTTTTAAGTCCCAAAGTCGTTACTATGGACGAGTTACTAAAAACCATGGATCAATACCCCGAAGAAGTCCGTAATAACGTAGGAGGTCACTGGAATCATCGCTTTTTTTGGAGTATTCTCACTCCTGAAACAAAAAAGCAAAAAATGCCTAAAAGATTACTCAAAGAAATTAACAAATATTTTCAAAGCTTTGAAAATTTTCAAAGTGAATTTGAAAATCAAGGACTAAAAAGATTTGGCTCTGGTTGGGTCTGGCTCATTCGTGATTCTCATGGTGAACTAAAAATAGTCTTAACTCCCAATCAAGATAATCCCCTAATGAACCTATCAGCCATACCCCAAGGTTACCCCATCTTGGGAATCGACGTCTGGGAGCACGCCTATTACCTAAAATATAAAAACAAAAGAGGCGAGTATCTGAAAACAATTTGGAGCATCATTAACTGGGACCAAGTAAATCGCTTTGATTTGGAAGCTTTGGCGCTAATTAAAAAATCACATAAACGCTAAAAGAACTGGTAACCTGTTAGTGTGGTTTAAGGAGGTAACAGCCTGTTACTCTGATTTGATGAGTTAACATCCTGTTACTCTGATTTAAGGAGGTTACGCAAATGCCTCGAAGTAAAAAGGAATTGCAAAAGCTGTCTTTAGGAAGGCCCACCCGCTATGATTTAAAAAACTACAATCCCAACCTATTGGAAGCAATCACCAACCAGCATCCTCAAAAAATTGCTTGGCACAGTTTTATTTGTCATGAATTTACCTCTCTTTGCCCCAAAACGGGACAACCTGATTTTGCAAAGATCTACATCAATTACATTCCCCATCGATTACTAGTAGAAAGTAAAAGTCTCAAATTATATTTGTTTAGTTTTCGAAACCACGGGGACTTTCATGAAGATTGTGTACAAAAGATTTGCAATGATCTAGAAAACCTCATCCGTCCCCGTTACTTGGAGGTAATCGGGGAGTTTACCCCCCGCGGAGGTATCGCTATTTTTCCCTATACCCAAGCTTATGCTCCCGAAAAGCCATGGAAAGAACTGGCCCAACATCGCCTACTTAATTATCGACCTGGTTTATACTCTCTGCCAGCCCTTCGCTAATAAAATAAATTATGATTTTTCAGCCAAATAAGTTAAATAATCGATTGTGATGTTCACGCTTTCCTGAATGTCTGCACGCTTTAAATATTCTTCATCCTTCTCTTGGGGAGTTAAGCGTTTTTTGCTCTTTGCTATTTCTTCTTTACGTTCTGGATCTTGCATTAATTCTTTAATTTTAATTTTTTTCCGATTCTTCACCATTTTTTCTAAATCATTACGAATTTTTTTAAATTCCGCACTGGCTTCTACCCGCGCTGATGACTTTTTAACCAGAGTTTTAATCGCCTCCGGAGTTACCACCTCCCATTTTTCAGAACCCGATTTAACATAGGCTTCTGGAGATAAAAAGGGCGCTAACTTTGAAGGCGGTAACGAATACTCCAAGTCTTTTTCAGACATTTCTTCCAGATCAAAGCGGCCTGGAAATGTAATGTCAGAAACCACACCCCTATGTTGGGTTGAGTAACCCCCAGGAATATAAAAGCTTCCCACCGTGATTTTTACCGAACCCAGTTCACCAGACATTGGAGGAATGTCAATTACAGTCTGCACTGTTCCTTTGCCAAAGGTATGTTCCGATCCTACCACAATAGCCCGTCGATAGTCTTGCAAAGCCCCCGCCACAATTTCACTAGCCGAAGCCGATAAACGACTCACCAAAATCACAACTGGCTTAGTCCAATGTACCTTTTTATCCTTGTCGGCCAACACCGTTTTTAATCCCATGGGATCAGCTTTGGTGGTCTGTTTCACAATGTTACCGGTCGCAATAAATAGACCGGCAATCTTCACGGCATCGTCTAAACTACCACCCCCGTTACTGGAAAAATCAATTACTAAACCATCTGCCTTCTCGTTGTTTGCCCTTTCGATTAATTTTTGGACGTCCTTAGCTGCTGAGCGACCATTGGACTTACCATCATTATAAAAGGAAGGAAGACGAATAATCGCAATTTTGTAATTTTTTTTACCTACTGATCTTTCTTGGAAAAAAATTTGAGCTCCCTCTTCATCTAATTGGATCTTATCCCGAACTAAAGTGATGTTAAATGTTGATTTTCCCTCAGGTAAATTGCGCAAAACCTTTAATCTAACCTTGGTACCCTTAGGCCCTCGAATTTTCCTTACCACATCTTTTAAATCCATATCCACCACACTCTCCATGGGTCCATCCTCGCCTTGACCGACAGCAATGATACGATCCTGAACCTCTAACAATCCTGACTTTGCCGCCGGCCCCCCCGGAAATAAATTTTCAATAACGGTAAATCCATCTTGAGATGACAAAGATGCCCCAATGCCCTCCAATGATAAACTCATATGAATACGAAAATCCTCACTACTATCCCGGGCCATAAACGTCGAGTGAGGATCCAAAGACTGAGCAAAGGCATCCAAAAAATTTGCTACCAAATCCTCAGTGTTCATTTCCAACTGTTTTTTGAGAACTCTTTCCCAATTTTTTACTACCCGCTCTTTAGCCTCTTCTAGAGTGTTACCCGAGAGTAACTGGTTTGCCACCTGCAAATGAATGTATTTCTTTAAAATTCCCTCCGCTTCTTCTTTTGTTTTTGGGTAGGGGGCTTTATCTCGATCCAAATCAATTTCCACCTCTTTATCTAATTTGAAATTTTTGTTTAACACTTTTTTCACAAAATTAACCCGATCCCGCAAACGATCGGCTATTATTTTTCTCGCTTGAAAGAGGGGCTCGCAATCACCCTTACTGACTTTTTTAAAAATATCGCTCAATTTTTTTTCCAGCTCCTGACGATCGGACTCCAAAAGATACATGCGATTGGGATCGAGCCGTATTAAATAGCGATGAATGGTCCTCATTTCTATTTCAGGACTTAATTCACGAACCCCATAATGTTGTGATAGAAACACCTGTTGAATAGGAAAAATATGCTGACATTCTAATTGAATACCCGAAGAAGTGCTTAATAGCTGCCCATAACTGAAAAAAGTAACCAAAATTAAATTAATCAACACAAACATACTCGTTCCTTTCGGATAATCTCTCGGCCAATCCCAAGCAAACTTAAGCCCCTTTTATTTTTTTCTGACCCTCCTGCTTCTCCCGCAACATTTGAACCGCCTGATCCATTGACAACGAATCCAAGGAAAGATCCTTTGGTATTGATACATTGACACGACCCCAATTAATGTACGGGCCATAAGGCCCAGAGTAAATCCGCACAACTTTTTGATCTTCCGGATGAGGACCTATTTCCCTTAAAACCTCTTTTTTCCCTTTACCCCGACCCCTACCTTTTTCCTGCGCCAAAAGTTGTAATGCCTGATCTAGACTGATTTTTAAAAAATTCCAATCCCTAGGAATGGATCGAGATTCCCCGTCACAACTCACGTATGGACCAAATCGACCTAATTGCACCAATACCGGCTTGCCTGTTTGAGGATGGTTACCCAAATTTTTTGGTAAATTGAGTAACTCAATGGCTACCGCAAGATTGACATCCTCTGGCTTCAAAAAAGAGGGCAAACTCACTCTTTTTCGTTTACGATCCGACGAACCACTCGATGATTCATCATATTCACCGAGCTGTACGAAGTAACCATACCTTCCTGACAACAAGAAAACGGGCTCCCCTGTATTGGGATCCTTTCCCAAGGCATGGGCCCCTTGCTGCTTTGCTTGAATCCATTCCTGAATTTTTTCAGCAGTAATCTCAGAAGGATTCACATCCTCTGGAATGGTTACCGAATGCTCGTGCCCTT
>JANWYU010000061.1 GCA_025055135.1 Pseudobdellovibrionaceae bacterium
TGACACTAACCTGAAAAAAAATGTCATTAGCGTGTTCCTCTTGAAAATCCGAGTTAAACACATCCACATAAAACACATATTTCCCAAGGGGCTGCTGGGAGAAACAAGACAAAAGATCTTGAATAATGGATACGTTCTTTAATCGCTCATTGTGGTTTTGTATTATTAATTGCCGAACCGAAAATCGATGGGGAATGGGTTGTAGCTCATTAAAAAAGTCCTGACAAATGGGAGCCATCCCCTTTAACGATGAGGGCTCATTGGGTAGCGTAACATCAGATTTAATTAACTTATTAATGGGATCCGGCCGAAATCCCCACCAAATAGCAAACACAATGACCGTTACCAGTATGATGATTGCCCCTAAAACTCTTTTCACCTCTTTAGAGTGCGGTATTTACATGCTCTAAACAAGTCATATCTAGTCTAAATTCGGGGGAAAAAGGACTAATGGATGGGGTGGCAGGACTCGAACCTGCGAATGACAGAATCAAAATCTGTTGACTTACCAGCTTGTCGACACCCCAAACGCGGTGCCATATAGGCTAAACAAAAAAGGGGGTCTCGACAAGAGTCTAAATCCTTTTGGCCGACTGCTTCACTCGCCCTCAAGAAAGTTCATCAATTCCCGAACTAGGAAACGTGGAACTTGACGCTCATTTTGCTTTTTTAGAGTTTTTTTTGGGAAATCTCCTTGGGCTGATGTCGTTTCCCTTCATGATGCGACTTTACAGTAAGTGGCGCAAAAATCACGTTTTAAAAAACATCACCCAAACCATCAAGACCATGGAGCAAAAGCTTCAGGAAATCACGAAGGTTAGTCAAAGCCTACAAACAGGAATAAACAATCAATTAGAAAGTGTGAAGGAAATATCTTCCTTAAGCCAAAAAATTCTCAATGTAACCAACCAATCCCAAGGCCAGGTTGATTCCATTCTCGGTATTAGCCACGATGTGGAAAAAAAGTTCCAGGCAGTATTTGATAGTTTCACCTTCCTTGCTTCTCAAATCGAAGATCTAAGAAAAAATAACGATCATTTTTTAGAAGTGGTGAGGATCAATCAGCAACTAAATGAGAGCAGCCACCAACATATGCGGCAAATTGTGGAAAAAATTGGGTCCATTCGAAATATCGTATTTCAAACCAAACTATTGTCTTTTAATGCCTCCATAGAAGCAGCCAGAGCAGGTGACCATGGCAAAGGTTTTGCCGTGGTGGCTACAGAAATCGGCAATTTAGCAAACATGAGTTCACAATTAAACGCAGAAATTGAAAGACTGGTGAATGAGATTTCAAACAACTGGACCACCAAAATCAACCAATCGCAAAAAGAGGTTTTCCAAAAATTAACAGCACAAAATCAAAGTTTTGCCAAACTAAATGAGAAAAACCAAACTCTTCACCATACCATCGAAGAAATGTCCCGCTTTGTGCAAACGATCCGCAACCATTTCCATCAAATGGTTCAAAATTTTGAGATCCAAAAGCAAGAAATCGATCATTTTGATCAAGGTGTTCACACTTTTATGAGCTCTTTAAATCAAAATAAAGTTGGCTTTCAGACTGTCAATGAATTGATACAAACCATAAAAACTCAAGTCGAAAACGTAAGCAGAATTTTTTCTGATATCATCGAACTACTTTATGGATATAAAATTAAAAGTGTATCTTCCCAACAGTTTGATGACCTTATTGAAAGAAAAGTAACAATTATTGACGTCCGAAGACCCGATGAATGGGAGTCCCACGATCTTCCTGCAATCCCATCAGCGTTACGAATAACCTTGAATGATGATTTTCATAACCAATTGAAGGATCTCAATCCAAAACAGGCGTACCTATTCTTGTGCCGATCAGGGGGACGGTCTGCCCGAGCATGTCGCATCGCTCAACAAGAAGGATTCAAAAAGGTTTATAATTTAGAAGGCGGCTATTTAAAACTCCAAGAACACAGTCAAAAATATCAACAATTTCTAAAAACCGTTCAGAACCAGCCGTTAAAAGCCGCTTAAAATTGCCCATAATCAAAAAACATCAAAACTGCTTTTATTTTTTATTTTTTCCTACCTCCCTTTCCTATCTAATTTTATACTTTGCCTTGTGGTAGGCATCCAAAAGTGGCTTAAGTCTGCAATTATTGTTTTCATTTTAATGAATCCCTTCTTTTTATCCTCCAGGGGACAAAGTGCCAATTCTCCTCAAGAATTGGATCAATCCCTTCGGATTGTCTTTATTGGTGATTCTTTAACTGAAGGGTATGGTGTTTCTCGGGAAGCAGCATATCCCTATTTAATTGAACAAAAGTTAAAAAAGATGTTACCGCAGGTGGAAGTAGTCAATGCCGGCGTTTCAGGAGCCACGAGCCAAATTGCCCTTGCTCAGGTGAGATGGCACATCCAAAAAAAAAAGCCAGACCTTATTGTTTTAGCTTTAGGAGCCAATGATGGTCTGCGGGGGCAACCCCTGCCCGTATTGGAAAATAATCTGGATAAGGCCATCACATACGTCAAAGAGCAGAAGGTTTCTTTGATTTTAATTGGCATGAGACTGCCCTTTAACTACTCCAAACCCTATCGCACCGACTTCGAAAAAATATTTCGTAAGCTGGCTGAGCGCCACCAAATCCCCCTTGTTCCTTTTTTAATTCAAAATGTCGCCTTAGAGAAGGAACTCAATCTTGAAGACCGTATCCATCCAAATGCAAAAGGACATGAAAAAATCGCTGAACATTTATGGCCCACTGTAGAAAAAATAGTAAAATCAATGATCTTAAAAAAAAAGCAACCACCATCCCCCAATCAACCAACGTTACCACACAAACCAAAGATGGGACAAAAGCGTGAGAGTACGAATCATTAATCTCAAACATTCCTATAAATCAGGACGGCAAATCATTCAGCCTCTAAAGAACATTAATTTAGAGTTAGAACCCCTACAAACTCATGCTCTAGTTGGAGTTTCGGGGGCTGGAAAATCCACCCTGTTTCACATTCTATCTGGAATTATTCATCCAGAGGAGGGAAGGATTTTTTATGATGACCTAGAATGGACTGCCTTATCTCCTGACGAAAAAAATCATTATCGTTCACTCCATATCGGCATTGTGTTCCAAAATCACCTTTTGTTACCCTATCTTACCGCTTGGGAAAATCTCACGTTACCCCTCAAAATCACGGGCAAATGGAACGCTTCTTCTGAGCAAAAGGCTTGGGATCTTTTGAAGGAACTGCAGCTTCAAGATCGGGCTCATCATCTTGCTTCTCAACTGAGTGGGGGTGAGTCCCAACGGGTTGCTATTGCCCGAGCTGTAATTACCGAACCCCGCCTTATTCTTGCTGATGAGCCTACAGGTCAGTTAGATGAAGACAGCGCAGAACATACCATCACCCTCTTGTTCAACTTAAGTCAAAGGTTCAAAGCTACTCTGTTTGTCATTACCCACGATTTTTCTATTGCAAATCGCTGCCAAACCATTTGGCGGCTTTCAAAAGGGATTGTTTATTGTGAAAAATCGTAAATACCTAAAAATGATTTGGGTTACCACCTTTTTAAGCCAAGTGGTATTCTTGTCGACTCAATTTTTCCGTCTTAGTCTTGAGGAACAGTTATACCAAAAGGCTCAAAAAAATTTTCGATCCGATATCACCATATCCCAACGCTTCTTATTTTCTCAGTTGCTGATTCAAGAGCTCGCTCGAGAAACCAACGCTACAAACTGGGCAGAAGAAATAGAATTTTTCTCCATGATCAAAGTAATCAAAGTAAAGCAAAATGTAGAACAACTAGTTCTGGTAAAGGCGGTAAGTTCCAACTATCCAATAAGAGGAATCATTAAAAACCACAATCAAGAAGTGGTTTCGTTCAAAAAAGATAAAGATAAAAATAAAGAGAATAAGCCATTTATTGACATTGATTCTTACTTGTCTGATCTTTTGGGGGTTCATCCTGGTGACACGCTACAACTGGGAAACAAAACCTTTTTTGTAAGAAACCTGTTACCGTCAGACACATCTGCCACCTTTCGCCTTGGACAGCTTGCTCCTCTCGTTTACATTTCCATTGAAGATCTGCCGGACACCGAACTCGTCTCTCAATTTTCTACGTTCAACCACAATCTGCAATTAACCTTTTCCCATTTTCATCAAATGGAACAGGCCAAAAAACATCTTCTAAACAGGTTCAAAAAAAACCCTGAAATATCCATCTTAGATAGCCAAGAATATGGGGAGCAATGGTTAAGGCCTGCTCGATGGGTTTTAGACTTTTTTAGTTTGTTTGCGTTTATTGGCTTTATAGGATCCTTTTTTTTCCTGCTATACCGTCACCAGCTTTTTATCCAGGACAACTTAGCGCAATACTTTATACTAAACATTTTTGGGAAACCATTATCGCGTTTGGCTCAAGAAGAAGTTTTTCGCTTTGGTCTTAGAGAAACCCTCATGCTGGCGGTCTCTTTACTGTCAAGTGGTATCCTAGTGGGCTTTATTCAATCTCAAGTTTTTAATCACTTCGTCTTTCCTCGTTGGCAATCAATCATCTTTTTTGTGTCACTGATTTTCTTTATCATTTGGCTTACTCTTTTTTTCGAAAGTTACCAGATAATAAGGAACCTTAACTTAAATCAAGCATTAAATGCCTTTCAAAGTAGCATACTCTATCGTCCTGCTTTAGGAATAAGATATCACATCGTACGATGGTGTTCATATGTCATCCTCGTATCTTTGCTTGGAGCTTCACTTTTCCCAGCAAAGTATCTTTGGGTAAGTCTTTTGGCAACCATTGGTGGACATACACTTTTGGTGGTTGGTTGTTCATGGATCCTGGCTCATATCATATCAAAATGGGGATACCAACTACCTTGGTCGTTCAGCCTCCCTCTTTTAAGAATCGCAAGATCACTCTCATCTTTATTAGTAAAATGGTCTGTTCTCTCATTTATGGTTCTTCAGGTGCTTATGGTGTTTCATCTT
Source organism: Pseudobdellovibrionaceae bacterium (assembly GCA_025055135.1). Classification (GTDB taxonomy): domain Bacteria; phylum Bdellovibrionota; class Bdellovibrionia; order Bdellovibrionales; family Bdellovibrionaceae; genus JANWYU01. Next base: position 4,972 of record JANWYU010000061.1, read on the forward strand.
CGAACCATTTTCCACCGAGAAATTGTAGGGGATCCAAATAATGCAAAACCTACTGTTTTTTTGTTTGATATCCCTGAAGAAGACAAAGACTCTTTACTAGAATGGTTAGAAAAACGAGGAGTACAAGCCTTAGTCCCCTCGCCATTTATTCGCGCCAGGATTATCCGTCACAACGGCAGGCCATGGGAACGCGAAATGAATGGCGTGGATGTAACTAGGGAACAGCAAACCATCCAACAAATCCGCAGCCGCGGCTTAAACCTAACCATTCGTGACCAACTAACTTCCAGCGAAACTGCTACCGCTCAACTGCCGTTGAACAATTTCGGATCTCGCTTACCCATTTCTTTAGAAAAACGGTTCGCAGAAAGAATGGGTTTGAAACTGGGCGATCAATTAACTATTGATATTCAGAACATTGAATTTGATACCATCGTCTATCAATTACGAACTGTACGATGGAACAGTTTTTTACCTAATTTTTTTGCCCAAGTACCCTCAGGATTCATCGATGAAGTTCCTAAGGTGTGGCTGGCTGCTGCCCACATTCCCAAAGACCAACTCACAACCATCATAAAAGAACTTCGACAAAAATTTCCTGGAGTATCCCTGGTAAACTTGGAGCAGATCCGCATGGAGTTTGATCAACTCCTAGAGCTTTTGCAGTTTTCCTTTCTTTTAATTAGTGCAGCTAATCTAATCGCCTTTTTAACCGTTATTGTCTTTGTTTTTGTCCTTACCTTCTCTTTTCGTCACTCTGAATGGCACCTGCTGAATATCCTTGGAATTTCTCGTCAAATGATCAATCGCTTACAAATCAATGAAGTCCTATTTTTCTTGGCCTTAGCCATTTTAACTGCAACGACCTTTTCCTGGTTACTGAGAGAAATCGTTCAACACCTAATTCATTCTTAATTTGCAATCCAATTCTTTAACAAAGAGTGACAGCTGTTAATTTTTTTGATAATTTTATCATATGAGTAGAGTACCTCCCCCCCATGTACCCCTTTGTTACCAAAGACGTAAAAAAGTAATTGAAAAATTGAAGGATTGGGCGCTTTTAGTTGGTGCTCAACCAGAATCAATCAGAAATGGATCAGTTTATCACCCCTATCGTCCCGATTCCAATTTGTTTTATCTCACGGGTTTTACAGAAGCTAACACCGTGTTGGTTATAAATCCCCTTTTAGAAAAACCGGTAACCCTATTTGTGCAACCCAAAGATTTAGAAAAAGAAATATGGGATGGATTTCGCTTTGGTCCAGAAAAAACAAAAGAACTATTTTTAATTGATCAAGTTTATACCATTGACGAACTTCCAACTAAGCTACCCGATTTATTAAGTAACGTAAGTGGAGTTTATCATCGCTTCCGTAAAGATCCGAAATTGGATCAAATTTTTTTGGATACTCTGGATAAAATCCGCCTTAAGAAGGGTCGCACCGGATTGGGATATTTACCCATTAAAGATGCCAATCAGTTTTTAGGAGAATTCCGGGTCATTAAATCTCAAGAAGAAATTGAAATTCAACGTCAAGCCTGTAACATCTCCGCCGAAGCTCATCTGGCAGTCATGAGATATGTTAAGCCCGGTATGAACGAGAGAGAAATTCACGGTTACTTTATTTATCAGTTGTTAAAATTGGGAGCATCCCGCGAAGGTTATGGTACCATCGTAGCCGGTGGAGCTAATGCGTGCACCCTTCATTATGTATTTAATGATCAAAATCTTATTGATGGCCAGTTACTTTTGTTGGATGGAGGAGGAGAATATTTCTTACAAACTGCTGATATCACCAGAACGTATCCCATTAATGGACGGTGGTCTTATGAGCAATCTCAAGTGTATCAAGGAGTGTTAAAGATCCAAAAAAAATTGATTGATATGGTAAAACCAGGAGTTACCTGGAAGGAACTGCAGGATCAAGCTGTTACTTGGCTTTGCGAACTGATCTTAGATCTTGGTCTGTTACCAGGTAGAGTTGAGGACATGATTAGTTCGGGTAGCTATCGCAAATACTACCCTCACGGAGTCGGTCATTTTTTAGGTTTGGACGTCCATGACAGTGGATTGTACATTGATCCCATCACTAATCAATCAAGATCACTGGAACCGGGAATGATTTTAACAATTGAGCCTGGCTTATACGTGCCAGCCCATGATGAAAGTCCATTTCGTGGAATCGGAGTCCGAATCGAAGACGATGTCTTGGTAACCCAAGCCGGTCATGAAGTATTAACAAAATTATGCCCGAAAGATCCGGATGAATTGAGCCAAATCATCGGTCATTGACGAATCGCACAATACCACTCTCTATTTAAAAAGCTTTTACTTCGTGAAAAATTTCCATTAAGGCCTCATGGCACAGTTTAAGGCGAGCTTTTCCGCTTGACTCACTAATTGCAGGCAAATCCTGTGATTTTATGAAGCTTGGCCTCCAAATCTTTTGAAGGTTTTTGACTTTGAAAGTTTTTTGTTTTAGAGATTGGCCATCTGAAAATTTTAAAAGAGGGGGTCAATATGTCGCTTATACGAACAGTTCCATTATGTCGTACTATGACCATTTGGAATGTAAGGGGCTTAATTCTTTTTCTGGTGTCTTTTCTGAGCATATCAAACAGTCACGGCGTTCAAACGAGGTACTGTCCAGAAAGATTTACCATTTCTGGAGTTATAAGCCATGGTCCGCGTGTTGACGTCTCATCCATGTTAAATGAAGCGCTGAAAAAAAAGGAATGGTTTCTTGACAAGAACAGTATAGATACTCTCGAAGCCCAGTTGAATAATCACGTCCAACGAGTTCAAACTATGTACAGAGAACAGCAAGAGATAAAAGCCAATTTCGGGTTGAAATCGAGGGATACAAAACAGCACTTGTGTAATTATGCGGAGATTATTGAAGAAAAAAATGAAAAAGAAAAGAATAAGAAGTTTAAGCTAAGCGCACAACTTTACACAATGGATGCTTCTCTCGACAGAAGAGATCGAAAACCAGATTCGCGGGTTTTCTTACGTATTAATTTAAGCGGTGACTGGAGTTGGCTCCAGTGGGATGAGGAGTGGACTGCACCAAACATAATGCCACCCCTAATCGTTTATATAGGGATCAGCGATTATGGCCCAAGGTTATTAACAGGTAGAGATCTGAGGAAGCAAGCTTATTTAGAGCCATATATTGGTGTAAATTCTTATATAAATTTTCCAATACGAAATTTTGACGCAAAAATGAGGATTAAGCACCTTTCAGCGATACCTTAGGAATATTGTCTTGGAATTTTAAAAATCACCTGCGAAATCAAACTGCGAAGAAGACTGATAATAAAAAACTTTGCCACAATGCCCCTCTATAAGAGGGGCAAAAAATGCTTTCGTCCTCAAAAGTTCATTTTTTTCTATGAGGTTAATTTTTTCCAGATAGGCATTCTGTTGCCCCAACCTTCAGCTCGCCAAAAATTTCCATCAAGACCTCTAACCATTGTTTTAAACGCGATAGATTCCAAGTACCTCCCAAAAAAGGAGCCCCACAAATTCCCCCGCCCTCATCCATGCCTAAGTCCGCCGCATCCTGACCCCAATCCACCCTAGTTTGGCGCAAACAATGCCGCACCCAATTTCCTTCTTTAAAGCGCAATAAACCTTCCTTACCTTCCTTCGGGGTTCGAAAGCAAAAATCATATGTTTTTTTAAATCTCAATGGGTCCCGTTTTATAATCCCACCAAAGGCTCGATGAGAACAAAACAGATCGGCACTTTGAATACGGGCCTCTATCAAACGCATGGTGTCTTTAAGATGGCGCAATCGACTACATCCTTCTGCTGACAAATGGTTGTAAGATATACCATGGGATTGGGATAAATTGTGCTTTGATTGATTGAAATAATCCCAAACACTCATAAACCGTAATGAAAGTTTTAAGGCCTCTTGGGTTTGATATGATAACCAGGAATAACTTAACGAAGTTTCATTGTTACTCACCAACATCTGGCGCAACTGAGTTCCACTACTCCAGTCTACAAAGGAGGGATCTTGGAATAGAGTTTTTTCCACATAAAAATAAGAATTCAACACCTCAGAAATGGCGATGGCCTTTCCATCGCTGTTAAAAGCGAGCAACTCCTCATAATGGGATTTGAGTTTGGTAAGCCTATCATTCCAGGCTGCCAACACGTCGTTCAAGTGCCATACCTCCCCTGGTTTTGGAGTAAGATGTACCTGATGACGTTCTAACTCATCCCTACGTTCGCGAACTAGTCCTTCTTTTAACTCCCGCACTAATTTTTGAGCCAGTAACAGCTGACTTTCTATAACCTCCACACATCTTAAAGGGGCTGTTGAACGATCAGTAGCTTTGAAATCCACCATGTTTTTCGTAATAGCTGCATTACGATACCAGAAAACAAGAAATGGATGTTTATGCCAATGATGGACCAAATGACGGTCCAAGCGCTCCCAAGCCCTCCTGAAATTGATGAGATTTTGACTCTCTTGAAAATACTGACAGGTTACCGAATCAGATAATCCTGAGTTCTTAACTAAAAGAACCTCGGAGGCTAATTGATGCATGAAAGACTCAATTTGTTCTAAATCAGAGAATGCGTTTTCATAACTTTGTAGTCGCCTCTCATCAATTGATTTTTTTTGTTGCCTATCTATTATCTGTTGAATCATTTGGATCTTTTTTTTGCTAGTCTCAATCTCCCGCTGCAAAAGGGAAAGATCTTTTTCCATTTGGTTAAACACAATATCCAACTGACGATCCAAAACATAAAAAGCACAAGCTGCCTTCAAAAACTTTTGACGATTATCAAATTTGGACATATCGACATTTTGTGGTCGAAAGTAATTGATCAGCACCTTGAGAACCTGACCTCCAAATGAGGCCCAAACTCCTGTCAATGTGTAACGGTCACTAAGTAACAATAATGGACCAACGGAAATAGTGGTATCAGCCATTAATTCCAAAAAAGACCAGGTGTCGATCACTTTCCGTTGACAGGACTTGGTAAGCAAATCATTCAAAGATTGAAAAACGGTTTGGGTGGTATCCGATAGAAGTTTGATTTGTGCTTCATCCAAAGAAGAGGGTAAAGAATTACTGACATTACTTGACCCTAATGATTGTCTTTTTTTATCAAAATCTTCCTTCAATTGATCCAACTGTTTTAACGTTTGCGTTAAATGGTTTAACGCTTCTGGCTCACATTCGCCTTTAAAGCTGGCACTTTCCTCCAAACGCCGAGCAATTTCCATCAACTTTTGAAAACGAACGTTGATCAGGGGACAGGAAAGTTGCTCCAACTGCTGCAGACGATCAGATAAAAAAACAAAATCTGTTCGGGGCGGCATTTCCACAAGCTGCTGCTGTTCTATTTCCATTGCTAACAAGGGATTCAAAAGGGAAAATAATGTCCCGCTCATCACGATTACGATTAAGTATGTTTTGATGAATTTGCTCTTCTGACATTTTAAATTTATTAAATTTAAATTGCCCATAAAGTTCTCATTAAGTCCCGAAAGCCAACGACCGCAGTGTTACCTCTTGGCCGTCCTTACATCTCACTTACTTCAAAATGATCATGGAATTTGTCAAAAATTTGAAGCCCAGAAACTTACTCAAGATCCATCAAGTAAAATTTACTAGAAATGTTTAAATTTATAATGCTACTTTCGTTATGTGCGGGTATATTTTCCTAACATTTTTTATATGAAAGCCATTATTTTTTTTAAATCCCCTAGTTTTAGAAAAACCATGGAAATTTTTTAAAGCGACGGGATCTTTTCTCCAAAAACGCATCTCTGCCCTCTTGGGCCTCTTCGGTAGCATATGCCAGACGAGTCGCCTCTCCGGCAAACAGCTGTTGCCCAATAAGACCATCATCGATGGCATTCATTGCATATTTAAGCATACGAATGGCCGTGGGGGATTTATCCATAATGATCTCCGCCCACCTAAGTGCCTCATCCTCTAACTTTTCATGAGGGACCACAGCATTCACCATCCCCATGGCCTGGGCCTCTTGCGCAGAGTAGGTGCGGCCTAAAAAAAAGATTTCTCGCGCCTTTTTTTGACCAACCATTCGCGACAAATAGGCAGAACCAAATCCACCATCAAAACTAGCCACATCGGCATCGGTTTGTTTAAAACGGGCATGTTCCGCCGAGGCCAAGGTGAGATCACAAGTAACATGTAAAGAGTGACCTCCGCCAACAGCCCAACCATTCACTAAGGCCATTACCACTTTAGGCATAAAGCGAATCAGCCGTTGCACCTCCAGTATGTGTAATCGACCAAAAGAAGCAGAATCGCCATGGTAACCACTAGCCCCCCGAACCCTTTGATCGCCCCCAGAACAAAACGCCCACACCCCATCTTTGGGTGATGGTCCGTTACCAGTAATCATCACCACACCTACATCCACCGCTTTTCTCGCATCCTCTAGGGCCACAAGTAACTCATCCACCGTTTGAGGACGAAAGGCATTGCGCACTTCAGGACGATTAAAGGCAATACGAACTACCCCTCTGTCAGGAGCATAATGATATGTAATATCAGAAAATGAGTAACGTTCCACGGGTCGCCAAATGGAAT
>JANWYU010000087.1 GCA_025055135.1 Pseudobdellovibrionaceae bacterium
TTCCTTCCACCTGTATCAGTACCTCATTTTCCCATATTTTCGCTGGGGGTTACTCTGCGGGATATTACTCGTATAAGTGGGCAGAGGTTTTAGATGCGGATGCTTTTGAATACTTTAAAGAAAAAGGCCTTTATAACCCAGAAGTGGCAAGCAAATTCCGAAGGTTTATTTTAAGCCAGGGTGGCGTGGAGGACCCTTCCCAACTTTATGAAAAATTTCGAGGACGCCCTCCTCGCTTGGAAGCCCTGCTTAAACGTGAAGGCCTGTTGGACCATCAACATTCCGTTCATTCATGAAATATCTACGGTTATCCAAAGCCCCAAAGGTGGCTATTGTATATCGATCAAATACCCCTAACGTTTTTTATTGGATTAAAAAAATCCGCTCTCTGTTACCAAAGGGTGCTCGGGTAACATTGGGCCCTCACCAAATTCCCCTCAAAGGATTTCCTGTGGTAACATTTAGCGAGTTTTTCCGATGCGATCTGATTATTGCATTAGGAGGTGATGGCACATACTTGCGCGCCCACAGACTCCTTCACGGTCACAGTGTGCCCATTTTAGGAATTCATCTGGGAACCTTAGGATTTTTGACTCCAAATCGTACTCAGGATTTACCCGACCTCTTTAAAAAGTTACTGGCAGGTAAACTAGTTCTGTTACCACGAACCCGAATTCGCGTCCAGGTTCACCGGAACAAAAATAAACTGCTTTCCGAGCTTGCCCTCAATGATGTCGTCTTAGAGCGAGGGGAACTCAGTCAGCTGATTCATTTGAAGGTTTCCGCTAATGATGATTGGCTCTTTGATGCCAAGGCAGACGGTATTATCGTCTCAACCCCAGTGGGATCCACAGCTTACAACTTAGCAGTGGGAGGGCCTCTCCTTCACCCGGAAGCCCCTGTATTAAGCCTAAGTCTAATTGCTCCCCACTCCCTAACCACCCGTCCGATTGTTGTCCCTGATACCATGCCCATTCGCTTAGAAATGGCAGAAAGAAAAAATATGGGAATTTGCGGAAGACTGGTAATTGATGGACAGGTACGTATTCCCATTGAACCTCAGGACATTATCGAAGTGTTTCGTGATAAAACCCTTCATTATTTTGTGCGTGATCCACAAACCCATGAGTTTCAGTTATTACGCCAGAAACTTCATTTTGGAGAGAGAGACTAGTTATGTTACAGCATTTACGGGTGCAAAATCTAGCGATCATCGAAGATATCGCTATTAACTTTGAACCTGGCTTAAATATCATTACCGGAGAAACAGGATCAGGAAAATCTCTTTTAGTAAAAGGATTCGGGCTCTTAATGGGAGAAAAATCATCAAGTGACTTAATTCGCTCCCATCACAACTATGCCCTTATTGAAGGGGTATTTGATTTAAACAAACGCCCTGATATTCAAGAAATACTCCATCAGCTATCAGTAATCCATCCAGAGCAACCCGAATGCCTTATTGTAAGACGGCTTATCTATCCCGAAAAAAGTAAAGTGTACATAAACGATCACCAAGTAACCCTTCAAACCTTAAAAGAAGTGGTTTGCCCCATGGTAGAAATTACCTCTCGCTCCGCTCCCCTTATTGAAATCACTGGCCAATTTGAAAATAAAAACCTGCTTTCTCGCGAATTTCAATTAGAGCTTTTGGATGCCTTTGCTCATTTAGATGAATTACGCCAACGTTACTTTAAGAGCTATCAAAAATATTTACTTGATAAGAAAAAATGGTCTGAGCTTTCTGAGAAATTACATAATCGACAACATCATATTGACTTTTTATCGTTTCAAAGAAACGAAATTACAAATCTCAATTTAAAAGAAGACGAGGACATTCATCTTGAAAAAGAAATCGCAATTTTAAAAGAGTACCGCCGACTTGCCGAGTTTGCGGCTTTAGCCCAAACCATTTTAGGTCCTGATGCGCAATCCCCCAGCCATCAGCTCCAATTTCTTTTAAAGAGCGCCCACGAGCTAAAAAATCCCCCAGAATCACTGTTACCATGGAAAGGGCGATTAAAACATGTTTTGAACGAAATCGAAGACCTAAGTTTTGAAATAACACAAATAATCCCAGAAAATGAAGACTGGCAAATAGAACTTGAACAAAAACAAGAGCGATTAAGTTTAATAAAAAAAATCCAGAAAAAATATGGGCCAAGGATTCAAGATATTTTTCAATTTTTAAATAAAATTGATTTGGAACTCAAAGAATACGAGCATCTAGAAACAGCGGTTACTCAACTCTCACAATCCTTAAAGGTGCAAGAGGTGGAGTTAACTGAATTGGCGGGCCGATTGCACCAAGAACGCATTCATCATGCTGCTCAGCTAGCCAAGCTGGTTAACGCCCATTTACAGGATCTTAATATGAAAGGGGTAACATTTCATATTGATTTACAAAACTTATCAGAGCTTTCAGCATCGGGCATTTCCTCGGTGGAGTTTCAAATTTTACAGCCAGGATGCACTGATTTTGTTCCCTTATCAAAAGCGGCATCGGGCGGGGAACTGTCTCGCATACTTTTGGCACTGAAAGTTGTTGCCGCTCGCGAAAAATGGCCACGAACGTATCTTTTTGATGAGGTGGATAGCGGCGTTTCAGGGGTTACCGCGCAAAAAATTGGAAAAAAATTAAAGGAGGTCTCCCAGTATACCGGACAGGTGATATGTGTTACCCATTTAGCACAGGTAGCGGTTTATGGTGACCATCACTACGCCATTAAAAAAGAAATCTTAGATTCACAACAGAAGCCTAGAATTTACGCAATCAAACTGTCTCAAAAACAAAGGGAAGAAGAAATCGCCCAACTGCTATCAGGGGAAACTATAACAGAATCAAGTTTAGAAAATGCTCGATCGTTATTAAAACAAGCCCATCAAGTAGCTACCCACACTAAGCTGCCGCATCGCCAGACGCCGTCTTTGGGCCTTTAGCATTGGAATCGCTAATTGGTGTCGATTTCATGAACTGAGTTTTTTTGTCACATCCATCTCGACGAGCCAGAGCCTTGAGACGACAGATGATCTGATTTAAGAAATCGGCCTGAAGTGCCAAGCTTGATGAATTTTTGGATAATACTGAGGTGACTTGGGTATTTTCTTGAATGGCGTTATCCATTAAACGAACTGCCTTAGAAATCTCCCCAATTCCGATTTCTTGTTCTTGAATGCTGGTAGCCATTTCGCTGATCAGGGAATTTACAGTCTCAATCTGTTGTTTGACCCCATTAAACACCACTCGTAATTCCTGAACTTCCTGGTTACTCTTCTCTACCC
>JANWYU010000091.1 GCA_025055135.1 Pseudobdellovibrionaceae bacterium
TAGAAGATGCCCTGAAAAAAGCACCTTCGGTCGATCCCCTGACGATTCACCCTGGTGAATTTGCCTATTGGACTACCCATCAAAAAATTGAAAGACTCTCCCAACAGATAATACTTCAAAAAGCAATTACTGTAACCCAACGCAAAGAAGATCACCAATATGTGTACCTAACCTTGGTAACTGAATTACGCGAATTGGTGGCCGGAGAATTTAAGCCATCAAAAAATGAACAGGAGTTCCGGATTTTAAAAGAGGCTAAAACAACCTCCCATCCACTAGAAATCGACAATGAATGGTCACCCTTTACACAATACTTTCAAACAACCTTTTCTCCACTTTGGCTTCAAAAAAGCGCTCGCAGTCAAACAAGCCAACCTTCATATTTCAATTTGAAAGTACGGAAACTACTCTATCCTACTCCCACCTTAGTACGCCAACGCCCAAACTGCGGAGGATTATCTCCATGCCAAGACACCATTGAAGCGCAGGAAATTCGTTTCGACCAAGTTCGATGGGAAAGCCGCGGGGGAGATAAAACCAGCTTCCAAATCATTTATAGTAACCAAGTCCCCTACCTCGCAAATCGCCTCAAGATCTGTATTGAGTCGAAAATTGACTATCAAGGCAATCGCATTAAAATCCAACAGTGTGAAGAAGTAGAGGATTTTAATAAAGGATCTCAAAACTCCAATTTACACTAATCCGGGGGACCATATGAAAAAAATCGCAATGATTCTGAGTGGATGTGGGAACAAAGATGGAAGTGAAATTACTGAGGCAGTTAGCGCCATCGTAGCCCTATCTGAATTTAAGGCACAGGTTCGGTTCTTCGCACCTGACTTGGATTTTGTGCCACAGAACTACCTTACTAATCAACCTTACCCCAACAAGCGGAATATCATGGAAGAAAGTAGCCGAATCACGCGCTCTGAAATAAGCCCCCTAGGATCTTTAGCTGTTAAAGATTTTGACGGCCTAGTTATCCCAGGGGGGTTTGGAGTTGCTTTGCATTTATCAGAGTGGGCTAACAAAGGTCCAGCTGGCTCTGTGTTATCAGACCTTGAGTCTATTGTTCATGGTTTCTATCAGATGGGTAAGCCCATCTGCGCAATTTGCATCGCACCTGCTATTATCGCTAAGTTACTAGGGCGGCACAGGGTAACAGTAACGCTAGGATTAGATAGAAAGTACAATGAAGTTGGCTTAGCTACTGGAGCAATCATTGAGCCTTGCGCTTCGGATGATTATATTTCAGACCGGCAAAACAAAATTATAACAACTCCTGCTTATATGAATGAAGCGACACCTTACCAAGTTTTTACCGGAATACGTAAAGCAATTAAAGAACTCATCGAAATGGCCTAGTTCCTTTAAATTATGCTAAAAGGGTATAACTCAGACGTCGTGGTAGGTGACAAAACCTATCACGTACAGACTGAAGACTGGGGCATCGAAAATCCTTTTATTGTTACCCGTGTGTTTGTTCAAGGTGCTGTCGTTAAAACGGTAAAAACACCCTATCATGAAATACTTCCCAATGCACACTACGATGCCCGTTTACTTGAAAATGCACTAAAACTTCAGCATTACCGCATCTTAGACCAGATATCGCACCAGCAGCTAGGATTTAAAAGACAAATTCGATAAAATTAAAATGTGATTCGAGTAGAACATCTTTATAAAACCTATCCAGGTCCATGCCATGCCTTACGAGATGTTTCATTTGAAGCCCCAGCTGGTTTGGTCACGTACATTTTAGGAAGGTCGGGGGCCGGCAAATCGACTTTATTAAATATTATAGCCGGCAATCTTTCTCCAAGTTCTGGTTCATTTTTTTTTTACGAAAAAAATATAACTACCCTGACCCCCTCTGAGAGGCTCATTTGGCGCAGACAGATTGGGATAATCTTTCAAGATTTTCGCTTACTACCCAATATAACTATGTTTGAAAATATCTTGTTACCTTTAATTATTCGGAATGTTCCCAAAGCCCAAGCAAAAAATTTGGTACTGGATATTGCCCAATCTTTCGAAATCTCTGATATTTTAACTCGTTACCCCCATCAAGTCTCCGGCGGACAACAACAAAGGGCGGCTATTGCCCGAGCGGTTATCCATCAACCCAAATTGATCATTGCTGATGAACCAACGGGATCCTTAGATCCACAAAACAGCCGAATTGTATTCCAAGCTTTACATCGGCTAGCAACTGAGAACAAGTGTGTTTTAGTCGCTACCCACAACCACGAAATGCTACGAATTTTCACAAATGGTAAAACAGTGTGGCTAGAGAATGGACAAATGGTTCAACCGCGCACCGCGCTTAAGGAAGAATCTCATGTATATTCGCTATC
>JANWYU010000101.1 GCA_025055135.1 Pseudobdellovibrionaceae bacterium
AAAATCAATGATTTCGTCATCGGTGAGAATATGTTGGGTCATTAACTTAGAGTGCCAATATGATGCCCAACCTTCATTCATCGTTTTGGTCATTCCTTGGGGAGCAAAATAATAGGCTTCGTCGCGAATAATACTCAGTACATCCTGTTGCCATAATTCTAAAGGAGCATAATCAATTAAAAATTTTAAAACGTCTTTCTGAGGCTCCTGAGGAAAACGCTGTTTTTTCTGTTCCAATTCTTTCTGTCTTTTTTTTCTTTGTTGCTCAACAAACTCTGGAGGATTGATATAATCCCTCATGTATTCCCGATCATATTTAAGTAACCCTATGGCAGGTTCTAGCACGTGTTCTTCTGCGTCGGATTCTCGTTTCGTTGCAGGCCTTCCCGTTTCCCAAAAAATGGAATGCCTATCGATAAGATTTTCAAGGGATAGGCACATATCGATGAAATTTTCTACAGTTTCATATCCATAGCGATCCATGTAGCGCCGCACACGAATTGCATGGTTGGCCATGGCATCCATCATCTTACGATTGGTTTTTGAAAACCAAACATTGTTTTTGAAAAAATCGCAATGGCCATAAACATGGGCCATCACTAATTTTTGATCCACCAACATGTTACCTTCCATAAGATATGCGTAACAAGGATCCGTATTAATCACCATCTCATAAATTTTAGAAAGCCCATACTCATAAGATTTGGAAAGTTGCTCATATTCCATGCCAAATCGCCAATGAGGGTAACGTACAGGAAATCCGCCCTTGGCAGCAAATTCATTAATCTGATCATAGGACACCAGTTCAAAAATCACTTCAAAAAAGTCTAGTCCGTAATCTCTAGCTACTTTCTCAATTTTCTTACGCCAATATTCTAGTTCGGGAGTAATGTTTGCCATAATCCGTCCCCTAACGGCCGGTTCCTAAAAACTCTTTAATTGAATCCAAGATCTTATCTCTACTGGAAATAGAACTCAAAATCACTTGATCATGGTTGGCAAATTCTTTGCGCAAATCTTTTAAAAACTGACCACTACCATACTTACTTTCTACTTGACCATAACAAAACACATTAGTGTTTGGAATAAAAAAATTTTTAATTAAATCGATACAAATCTTCGTATCGTCATGACTCCAATTATCACCATCTGAAAAGTGAAAAGGATAAATATTCCATTCATTGGGAGGATAGTTTTTTTCGATGATTTCTTTACACAACTTGTAGGCCGAACTAATTAGGGTTCCGCCGGATTCACTCGTACGGAAAAACGTGTCTTCATCCACCTCCTTGGCCACAGCATCATGAATAATAAAGCGGGTTTCCAAGCCTTTGTAATGCTTCTTTAACCAGGCATTAATCCAAAAACTCTCCAGACGAACGATTTCTTTTTGCTCCTCCCCCATGCTACCGGAAACATCCATCATATAAATTATGACGGCCCTAGTTTGAGGACGAGTAATCGTTCTAAAGGTCCGGTAACGAAAATCCTGTCGTATGGGAATAATCTTAGGATTTTTTGGATCATAAGTTCCCAAAGCAATCTGTCTTTTTAAAGCCTGTTTATAAACAGATTTAAAATGCCGTAAGCCCTCTGGTCCTACAGGCGCAAGCCCTGTATATTTTGTAGTAGTGGTTTCTATCTGTTTGGTTCCCTTCGGACGAATTTGAGGTAACGCTAGAGATTCTCCTAAAATTTCAGCCATCTCTTCAATGGTAAATTCAACCTCTAACTGATGTTCCCCTGGAAGGTTACCGGCCTGACCAGTTCCATCTCCTTGCCCAGAGCTATCAAGAGGATCACCAGGTTTTCCTGGGCCTTGGCCAACCCCTCCCGACTGTTTTGGTCCGTAGCGAAAGGTCGGAATATCTATTTGCGGAACGGGAATTTTTACGAAATCCTTTTCGCGCTTACCAATCATTTCCCCATGAGAAACATATTTTCTCAGATTTTCTTTAATCTTACCTTTTACAATATCACGAAAGCGCTTTTGATCTTCAATAATGGACACTACCTTACACTCCTCTTTAACTCATATTTCAGTAGAGCTTCACTTCTTGACGTCACTATCACGTATTCTTGACGTCACCACGAGCATAAATGCTCGCTACATAATGAAGCACATCTGTTGCTGAAATCTCATCATACCCAAAATCTTTGATCAGTCGGGTTTTCACAATGTCGATCTTTTCCTGAGTGTCTTTGTCAATGACAGAGCTTACTAAGGAGGTAAGTTTAATACTGTCTTTTTGATCCTCAAACAATTTGAGTTCTAAAGCCTTATGCAATCTTTCATTCATCTTATAATTAAATTTCTTCCCATCAAGAGCGAGCGCCCCAATGTAATTCATAATCTCCCGCCGGAAATCATCTTTTCGTGATTCGGGAATCTCAATTTTTTCTTCAATAGAACGCATCAGCCGCTCATCGGGTTCTTCATCCAATCCCGTAAAAGGATTTCGCACTTTTTCTTTTTGGGTGTAGGCCTTAACATTGTCGATATAATTAGCACACAGTCGGTGTAGGGCACTTTCATCAGCGGAAATGGCTCGTTGCACTTCAGCTTTGATGATTTCTTCATACTCCGTTCTTACTACATTAATTAACTCCATGTAATCGGCCCTTGTGTCCTCGTTTGAAATTAGAGAATGATTTTTAAGTCCGGAAGCCAATTCATTTAATACCATAAATGGATTCACGGAACCTCGATTGGACTGTTGAGCGCTAATAATGGCATTAGAAATTTTATCCTGAATATAGCGAGATGAAATACCCTCAAGCCCCTCCCGTACAGCCTCTTTACGCAATTCTCTCACGTTATCTTCCGTAAAATTGGGTAACGTTTTTCCATCATAAAGTTTTAATTTTTGCAAACGTGTGAGATTAGCCTTTTTGGGTTTCTCTAGACGAGTTAAAACAGCCCACATGGCAGCCATCTCTATGGTATGTGGAGCAATGGAAATGCCACGAATTTTTTTGGCATTAAAATCCTTTTTATAAATTTTAATTTCATCCTTCCATCGCGTAATATAAGGAATATCGATCTTAACTGTACGATCACGAAGAGCTTCCATAAATTCATTATCTTGTAGTCTGCGATATTCAGGCTCATTAGTATGACCTATGATCACCTCATCGATATAAGTTTGAGCAAATTTCTTTGGCTTTACTCGATGCTCTTGGCTCGCGCCCAACAAATCATAAAGAAAGGCCACATCAAGTTTGAGTACCTCTACAAATTCAATCATTCCTCTATTAGCAATGTTAAACTCACCATCAAAATTGAACGCCCGTGGATCACTGTCCGAACCATACTCCGCAATTTTACGATAGTTAATATCCCCCGTTAACTCAGTGCTATCTTGATTTTTCTCATCTTTGGGCTGAAACGTCCCAATACCAATCCGATCAGCCTCTGATAAGAAAAGTCTTTTAACTCGCACATGAGAATAAACTTTGGTTAAATCCCCTTGGTAACGTTCCATTAATTGGCGAAAGATAAAGCGACTGGGCGGACAAAGCTCACCCTCAACATTAACTCGGTAACTGCCCGATTGACCTCGATTGAGCTCCTCATACACTGCAGGACGCATTTCTTCGGGGATTAATAACAACGGCTCCTCATGCATTGGCGAAGGAAACACCCTGTGGTCTTTCCCAAATAAGTCACCTAACTCTCCTTTAGGATCGATCCATTCAAAGGTATAAAGGGCCCCTTCTTCTGTACGTGAATAGGCCTCCAATCCTTTCTTTAACAGGCGACATATCGTTGACTTAGCAGAACCTACGGGCCCATGAAGTAATATAACCCGCCTTTCTGGACCATATCCCAACGCTGCAGCCTTCAACACATTAACCAATTTCATAATGGGAACATCTAAGCCAAAAACAGCATCCTTACCACCATTGGGAAGATCATCAAAAAATTTGTAATGTATCACTGGTTTTTTGAAATCCACATACTCTTCCGTTCCCGCTGATATAATCATGTCATACATGCGCTGAAAGGCATTGCGGGTAACCTTGGGATTTTGTTTCACTAGTTCTAGGTAATCCCAAAACGTTCCCTCCCAATGGGCATGATAGACCTGATTTTCCTTTGCTAATTTTTGAATGAGATCTGCCAAGTGGCTTGCGGATGTTGGCATAAATATCCTCCCCAAAATCCCTTCTCACTACTGAGAAAAGATTCTTCTTGCTTATTATCTTTTACTTAGCCTACGAGAGCAAATCATGATACTATAAGTAATGCCGCTGGGACTAAGGTCTAGAATCGCGCCTCTTAGTCACAGTGTTACTCCCTAAAAAGGAAGGTGCCTTCTGCGTTAGCTGCCAGAGCTCTTTATCCCACTGAAGCGCTTCCCCCGGCGAAAAGATGCGATGAAAATACAAATACTCAAAAGCGTACGGAACCCATGGTTGATTGAGAAAATTGTACTTTCGTCGCAAAGACCTTTTACTGAAGGCGCTGATTTTAGGAAATTGTTTTGCCCCTCGAATAGCCCCTTGAATTACCGTCAATTCTGAGCGATAAATCCCAAATTCTTTTTTTAAAAAATCCTCAGTTTTATCCCAACTACGGGAAATCGAGTAAAATGCAGATACTAACGTAAAAATATGCGGAAGCGAAGGATTTTCTTGATCTAAAAAGGGCGGTCTAAAATGATCAATATAAAACGCAAATAACTGACTTAACTCTGCCGACTCGAAGATGAATTTTAATGAGGGCAAACATGTCTCAACCAATCCTAAATCATATAATTCATAAAAAGCTAATGAGGGATAACGTAATTTGAGTAACTTAATATATTCCTCTCGCCGTCGGGGCAATGCCGTCAACGCTACCGGCGAAGCATATTTTGTAATGTTCTGACGTAAGGTAGGTTCTATCGAAAATTGAATTTTGTGAGCCAATCGAATGGCTCGTAATGAACGAATCGGATCCTCTAAAATCCTTCTACTAGGATCGCCGATCATCCGCACCAATTGCCTTCTGAGATCAGATTCGCCGCCAGCATAATCGATCAATTCATTCTTAATGGGATCATAAAACAGGGCATTAATGGTAAAATCCCGGCGAAGGGCATCTTGTTCTGGGCTACCAAAAAAATTATCATTAAAAATAAAATGACTATTCCCTTGTTCCTTACTACCTTCCTCACCAACCACCGCTGACTCTGAATTCGAGCCCTCTTCTTCTCTGGGGGCCTCCCGTCGAAAAGTAGCAATTTCAAATTGATCACGACCTCTTTTGGCAAGAACCAATTTGAATCGTTTTCCAATAATGTAACTGTTCGGAATGATCTTGCGAATTTCATGGGGCAGTGCTGTTGTGGCAATATCAAAATCTTTAGGTTCTATGTTTAACAAAAGGTCACGAACACAGCCTCCCACCAGATAGGTCTTAAATCCTTTACGCTGCAAACGATCGACGATTTCAAAAGCGCGGGCATCAATAAAACTTGCATGAAGATTCGGTTTCGTTTTAATTTCACTCATGTCTTAAAACTTTATGGCATCGATTTTAAGCGAGTTCAACTGCCAATTCATTAGAGGATCCGGGGAAAATTGGGATCCGTCTGACATTAATAACGCCCATTTGATTAAATGGATTTTCCTCCATGGACTCATGGGATTTGGTCAAAACTTTCGAACCATCGCCCGCAACCTGCCCTCCTCCTGTTTGAGCCTAGTGTTTGATCAAAGGGGCCACGGCAAGTCCATTAGGCCGGCATCAGGTTTTTCCCCTTACCATTACGCGCAGGATTTGGAGCAAATCAGACAAGAATTAGGCTGGGAACAATTCTATCTGGTTGGACATAGCATGGGAGGGAGAAATGCCATGGCCTACGCCTATTCCTATCCTAAATACTGCGTTCATTTAATTATTGAAGATATTGGTCCCGATGCCAGGCCTGAAGCAATACAACACTATCAAACGTTACTGAACACCATACCTACTCCATTTCCAAGCAAAAAAGCAGCCAAAGAATGGCTCACTACCGAATTTCTGAAAACTTCCTTTGGTCAAAAGGGAGGACTCACCTTGGCTCTTTATTTGTATACTAACCTGGTAGAAACAACAAACGGATCTGCCGATTGGCGCTTTGATCGTCAGGCCATATTACAAACAATTGAGTTGGGAAGGGGTCAAGATTACTGGAAGGAATGGAAACAAATCCGCTGTCCAATAACTGTAATTCGGGGCGAGTTATCTTCGGATCTTGACGATCAAACATTACAAAAAATGTTAGAAACAAATCCCCAAGCAAAAGGTATTACTATTAAAAATGCGGGACATTGGGTACACTTTGATCAACCTCAACAATTTGTTGATGTTTTATCAAGCCTTGTTGACAAGGATACCAAACGCCCATAGGTTACCACCATGAGCGTAATTTCCCTTGCGGAATTTGATTTGGATCCTTCGTTGCAAAAAAACTTAAAAAAAGTCTTGCCCCCTCCTCTTTTGTTTTCTGAAAGTGAAAAGCAGATCGCTGGACTCATTTATCAAGGACATGATGTAATTGTCTTCTCTGAGTCTTTATTCGAACTGGACCATCACTATTGTTGGATTGCACTTATTGAAAAGACCATTCGATCTCACCAAAACTTGGGAGGGGGATTTACCAGTTGGGGTCATTTAAGTT
>JANWYU010000147.1 GCA_025055135.1 Pseudobdellovibrionaceae bacterium
TTAGTGCTTCTTTATTTGTATGCTTATTGGTATGGGGTTCGCTTAATAGCACGGGTTCAGGGGGCTTGGTTGCAGTCTTTGTTATTTCTTATGGTACATTTATTTGCTTTGTCCGCCATAATTAATATGGGCGTCGTATTAGGTATGTTGCCCACAAAAGGATTGACCTTGCCATTTATGAGTTATGGGGGTAGCTCTCTCATAGCAACTTCAATATTGTTTGGAATATTAATTCGGGCTGAATTAGAATTGGATCAAAAAATTACATGTTGAAAAGGAAATGTATTTTCCTGGCGGGAGGAGGAACTGGTGGGCATGTTTTTCCTGCTTTGGCTATTGCTGAAGCGTTGAGGAAGATTCAGCCTGATATAGTCATTAAATTTATCGGAACCCGTTCGGGGATGGAAAGTCGGTTAGTTCCTGCGCACGATCTATTATTTTTGCCTGTTGGTAAATTAAATTTTTCTGGGCGTTACCTAAAAAAATTAGTAACACTAATAAAGTTACCTTGGGCCTTATTTCTTAGTATCTTGTATTTGCTCTACTATCGACCGTCTTGGGTATTGGGGGTGGGTGGATATGCTTCAGGTCCTATGGTGTTGGTAGCATCGCTACTCGGTTTTCGCACAGCAATTTGGGAGGCAAATGCCAGGCCAGGGCTAACCAATCGTTTACTGGCTCGTTGGGTGGATTGTATTTTTGTGGTGTTTGATTCGGCAAAAAAACATTTAGGGCATTCATCAAAAATTATCGAAGAGGGAATGCCGATTCGGGAGGAGATTGAGGTCTCTTGGGCTAGGCTACAGGAGCCTCGGGAGCTTAAGGATCAGGTCTCTTTACCCTCTCAGTTACCAGATCATTTTGTTATTTTTGTTTTTGGGGGGAGTCAAGGAGCAAGAGCAATAAATCAAGTTGTTTTTCAATTGGTGCAACGATATTCCCCTGTGTTTGAACAAGAGAAGATTCAACTCATTCATCAGACGGGAGTTCTTGATTTTGAACAGGCTAAGAGCGTTTACCAGCCTTTTAGGCATTTTGTAACTTTTTATGATTTCATTAAAGATATGCCTGCCTTTTATCGCAAGGCTCACTTAGCCATATGTCGGGCTGGTGCTAGTACGGTGGCAGAGCTAAAGGCCTTTGGATTGGTTCCGATTTTTATACCGTTACCCATTGCAGATAATCATCAAGTGGACAATGCTTCTGATATTTTTGCTAAAAATGCCGGTTTTTTGATTTTACAGAGCGAATTGACCGTAGAAAAGTTATGGGAAATGATTTTGGCGATTAAACGAAATCCCCAACTGCGAATGGAAATGAGTCAGCGTCTTCGCTCTTTACATGTGCCGGGAGCTAGTACTAGGATAGCACAAAAATTATTAAGTTAAGGGGTTTGCATCTGATGAATTTTAATAGAATGAGAATGCATTTTGTTGGGATTGGTGGGGTCGGCATGAGTGGAATTGCCGAACTTTTTTTGTACTTAGGAGCTAAAGTTACTGGAAGTGATAAGGTTACTAATCCCAGTATTGAACATTTAAAAAAACTTGGTGCTACCATATATGTAGGTCATTCAGAACAATATGCAATGGGAAGCGATGTTGTGGTATATTCTTCGGCTATTAATAAAACCAATCCCGAGATTCAATGGGCGTTAAAGAATAGAATTCCCTTGATACCAAGGGCGGAAGCATTGGCGGAGTTGATGCGATTAAAACGGGGCATTGCTGTTGCTGGGACACATGGCAAGACCACAACCACCTCATTGATAGCGCAAATTTTTTTAGAAGCACAGATGAGTCCAACGGTTGTGGTGGGTGGTCGGCTTAGCTTTATGAATTCAGGAGCTTGGTTTGGTTCTGGGGAATGGTTCATAGCTGAGGCGGATGAAAGCGATGGTAGCTTTTTACGTTTGAGTTCCGAGGTAGCCGTGATCACCAATATTGATAATGATCA
Source organism: Pseudobdellovibrionaceae bacterium (assembly GCA_025055135.1). GTDB lineage: Bacteria > Bdellovibrionota > Bdellovibrionia > Bdellovibrionales > Bdellovibrionaceae > JANWYU01. Next base: position 1,957 of record JANWYU010000147.1, read on the forward strand.
TCTCGATCACTATAAAACCTTGGATCAGCTTTATGAAGCCTTTTATCAGTTTGCTTCCCGTATTCCATTTTATGGTTACGTTTTATATTGGGGAGATGATGAGCGATTAAGACATTTGTTCTCGCGATTTCCGAAAATCAGTTTTTCTTATGGGTTTAATCAAGATAACCACTTTTTTTGTGTTAAAAACCATTCACAATGGGATGTTTATTTTCAAAAAGAACTGCTGGGCTCTTTTGAACCTTCTATGAAAGGAAGGCATAACGTTTTAAATTGTCTGGCAGCGTGGGCGGTGGGATTTCGGTCGGGCATTAGTGTTGAGGTTTGTGGCCGAGCTCTGAAGAATTTTCAGGGAGTAGAACGTCGATTGCAAAAATTAGGTGATGCTCATGGGGTTGAGTTTTTCACTGATTACGCCCACCATCCAACAGAAATTCGTTGTACTTTAGAGGCATTTCGAGAGATGTTTCCTAACCGTCGAATAATTTTAGTGTTTCAGCCTCATCGGTATTCTCGGACTGAAATTTGTTGGTCTGATTTTTTATCATGTTTTTCTGAACCAGATGTTACTTATCTCATTGATATTTATGGGGCGGGAGAGGTGATTCGTCATGATGTTACCTCAGCGCGGCTTGCTCAAGAAATAGCATCACCCACGGTGGGTTATGTGCCCAATGATCAGCTCTTTTCTCGTTTGAGGGGAACATTGCGTAACCATGATGCTGTTTTATTTATGGGAGCAGGTGACATTAATCGAATAGGAAAGGACTTTGTTAGCCACTTTCAAAGACTTTAATTGCTTCTATGTTACCGTCCTTCATTTATCCAGATGTGGATCTAAAAGGGTACACCAGTTGGTTGGTGGGAGGAAAAGCCGATTATCTATGTTCTCCATCTAGTTACCATGAATTGCGTCTATGTTTGATTTGGGCTAAGTCACAGGGGCTTCCTGTGACTGTTCTGGGTGGAGGAAGTAATGTGTTAATAAGTGATGATGGAATTGATGGTTTGGTTATTCTCACCCGTAAATTGAATCAATTGCAAAGTTTTATTGCAGATGGGAATTTGGTTCTGAGGGCCCAATCAGGGGTGAAGAAGGCTGAGTTGCTTCGAGTGTTTTTGAAACACTCTTTGGCTCCTGCAGTTTTTTTGGCGGGGCTGCCGGGTGAGGTGGGTGGTGGCATTGTTATGAACGCAGGGATCAGTGAACCTTGTGTTCCGCGAGAATTTGGTGAGTTAGTACGGTCTTTTTTGGTTATGAATTTTGATGGTGAAGAAAGACTTTATTCTCACGATCAAGTAACCTGGGGTTACCGTTACTCAAGCGGATGGCAGCCTGGGATTATTTTAGAAGCGGAATTAGCTTGGCCATACACCCCTGATCCTTTGGTTATCGGTAGGGTGAAGGATGCTAATCAGCAACGTGTTAAAAAACAACCATTAGAGTTACCTAGTTGTGGGAGCGTATTTGTGAATCCTCCTGGTCTAAAGGCTGCTGCATTAATCGACTCTTGTGGTTTAAAGGGATATACTATAGGTCAGGCTCAAGTATCCACTAAGCATGCAAATTTTATAGTAAATTTAGGCGGGGCAAGGGCTGAAGATATTTGGAATTTAATTGAGTATGTTAAAGCAACAGTTAGAGAAAATTGTCAGGTGGATTTGGAAACAGAAGTGGTTCGTTTGGGGCGTTGGTAACATCATTGTTCTTTTTTTTTCATTGTCTTTTTTAAAGGAAGGTGATTTTTTTAAAATTTCCCAAGTTGATGTTACTTTCCATGGTGGGGAATATCTGGAAGATTTATATCCTGGTCTCAAAGCTGAGTTTGAAGAAAAAACGCGAAGGTGGCTGGGGAAGGATCTGTGGCAGGTGGATCTTTTCTGGTTAGGAATTTCACCTGAATTTTGGATGGATGATGTGGAGATGAGAATTATGTGGCCAGGGCGTATTACCCTAAAGGTCCAAGTGAGTGAGGTGTTGTTTATAAAAAAAGAAGGGGCTAAGTTTATACCATTCTTTAGTAACAGTGAGTGGGGACCGCCATTAGGTATCAAGAACCTTTCTGAGCACTGGACCATTGTCGAATGGGAACAAAAAACAGATGATGATGATGATGATGATGATCAGGAGCGTTGGATTGAGGTTGTGTCCTTTTTTAAAAATTATTTGTTAAAGCATCCTTTTTCCAAATCAGTTAAAAAGATTCGCTATGACAGAGAAGAAGGATTTATCCTAGAACTTATGGGAGGAGCTACTTCAGTGTTACTTGGACATCAGCTATCTGCTGAGCGTTTCGACCGGGTAACACAAGTTATCACTTTTCTGCAGTTAAAAAAATTAGAAGCGCGCGTCATTGATGCGGAATTTGATAAGAAAGTCCTTGTCAAGCTGCGTAATCAATTTTAGCCTAAAATTAGGGACCGACGATGGTCCTTGACAGACTAAAGGATGAGTCTCATGAAGCAAGACAATGCGGTGTTAGCGGCCCTTGATTTGGGAAGCAGTAAGGTATCCTTCCTAATTGCTAAAGTTAATCGATCCAGTGAATTGTTACCAGATCCCTTAAAGAATATTGAAATTGTGGGTATAGGGGTGGCTCCAAGTTTTGGGGTGAAGCAAGGAGTGGTGATTGACATAGAGGCCACTACGGAAGCCATTCGTAAGGCCCGACGGGAGGCTGAATTAATGGCGGGCTTAAGAGTGTTTGAAACTTTAGTGAGCCTGTCGGGAGCACATATTTGTTCCTTTGATTCTAAGGGAATGATTGCCATTAAATCAAAAGAGGTCACCGCTCATGATATGGAGCGGGTTATTGAAGCAGCCAAGGCGGTAACAGTTCCATCTGATCGTCAAGTATTACATGTCATTCCTAGGGAATATCGAGTTGATCATCAGGCTGGGATATTGAATCCCATCGGCATGACGGGAGTGCGTTTGGAGGTTGTTGCTCACATTGTTACCGGATCACAAGCTACCATCCAAAATAATTTAAAAACTATTGAAAGGGCGGGATTAAAGATAAAGGGCATTGTGATGAGTCAGCTGGCAACAGCCAAGGCGGTTTTGAGTGAAGATGAAAAGTCTCTTGGGGTGTGCGTGGCCGATGTGGGTGCTGGTTCCACACACTTGATTTATTACGTAAATTCCAGTGTTGCCCATATGAGTCAGATTGGGATTGGAGGGAATCATTTTACTCAGGACATAGCAATAGGTCTGCGTACTCCTCAAAGTAGTGCAGAAAACATTAAAATTAGTAAAGGTTACTGTATGACCGTTGGTATTTCTGACGAAGACACCGTTGAGGTGGAAGGAGTTGGGGGACGTAAAAGTCGCTTAATAAAGAAGAAAGATCTTGCTGAAATTATTGAACCACGTGCAGAGGAGTTAATTGCCTTTATTGGGCATGACGTTGAAAAGTCGAATCTATCTCCCTTTTTGGGTTCGGGAATTGTTTTAACGGGAGGTGGTGCACATTTAGGTGGCTTAGTAGAGATGGCGGAATATCAATTGGATTATCCGGTGCGACTTGGGTTACCAAAAAATCTTGGAGGGCTCATGGACTCTTTAAAATCAGGTCGTTTTGCTACTGTGGTGGGGTTGTTGATCCATGGGTGGGAGGAAAAATTGTTTGTTCAGGTTCAAAATGAAACTGGTGATAGTATCACCCCATCAGTTCAAATGATGGCAGATCGATTAAAAAATTTTTTTAGGGAATTATTTTGATTCATGCTTGATTTGATCAGGGTATGACACACAGGAGGGGATATGTTTGAGTTAGCGGAAAATCAAGAGTTTGGTGCGCGAATTAAAGTGATTGGAGTGGGAGGTGGAGGTAGTAACGCTGTTACTACAATGATTGAGTCTAATTTGGTTGGTGTAGAGTTTATTGTTGCAAACACGGATCGACAGGCCCTTTTAGCTAATAAGGCTCCACAAAAGATTCAATTGGGAGCTGATTTAACCAAAGGCTTGGGAGCTGGTGCAAACCCCGATATTGGTCGAAGGGCGGCCATTGAATCTTACAATGAAATTGTGGAAAAAATTCAAGGTGCAGACATGGTTTTTGTTACCGCAGGTATGGGAGGAGGAACTGGTACGGGAGGTGCGCCCATTGTGGCTAAAATTGCTCGAGAGTTAGGCGCATTAACCATTGGTGTGGTAACAAGACCTTTTGTTTTTGAAGGGAAAAAGCGGGCTAGACAGGCGGAACAAGGACTCCAGGAATTGAAAGAAAATGTGGACACTTTAATCGTGATCCCTAATCAAAAACTTTTAAGCATTGCTGGGGACAAAACTCCTTTACTAGAAAGTTTTAAAAAGGCCGATGAAGTTTTGTTACAGGCAGTTAAAGGGATTAGTGATCTTATTAATATCCACGGTTTAATTAACCTCGATTTTGCGGACATACGCACGGTAATGCAAAATAAAGGATTGGCTTTGATGGGCACAGGTTATGCCCGTGGAGAAAATCGGGCCATTCAAGCTGCTACTCAAGCTATTAGTTCACCGTTACTAGAAAATATTAAAATTGATGGAGCTACCGGTATTATTATAAATGTTACTGGTGGTTATGATTTAAGCTTATATGAGGTCAACGAAGCTGCTTCTCTGATTCATGAGGCCGCTCATGAAGACGCAGAAATTATATTTGGTGCTGTTATTGATCCGAATATGACCGATGAGGTTCGGGTTACGGTTATTGCAACAGGTTTTTCGGACAAGGAGAAAAAAATTCAAGCGGTGGATAATTTTTCTCGATTAGGAGCATTTTTGGATATAAACACCCAAAAAGAAAAAGTAACAGATGCATCACAGGTAACCGGTATGTCGATGGTCAAAGATGATGCTGGTAAAGATCCTACCATTAATGAAGTGAACCAGCAAATTCGAGAGTGGCAACAACATATGCAACAATTAATGGCCCACTTATCAAGTAACCAAGGGATTAGCGCGACAACGCCTCATCAGTCACATGTTCAGGAACCTCAGATTAACAAAGAGCAGGCAGGGGAATTAGAAAATAAAGCAGGTGTCTTCAAGGAAAGTGCTCATCAACAGGATGCGCGTGTTTTAAAAGAGGCGCTAATTGCTAAAGCTAAGGCATTTCGTGAGAGTCACGAGAAGCGTCCTGAGCAACTATCTATTAATTTAGACCCGCAGGAAAAAGTGGGTGATCAACAAAGAAATTCTTTAGAAGTTCCTGCCTTTATTCGTAAAAGGCAACAGTTGTTGAATAATTCATAGTAATTTATTAAAAGAGCGGTATGGCAGTTGCATGGTTTGTTTCCGATTGCCATTTGCTTGCTCAAGGTGAAGATGATCGTCGTCAAAAATTGTTCTTAGGTTTTTTAAGGCAGCTAGGAACTGCTAAGCGTCCTGCTACTCACTTATTTTTGCTCGGTGATATTTTTGACATGTGGGTGGGATCTTCCCTTTATTTTTATCGCATTTATTCGTGCTATGTTGACGTTTTGGCAGAGCTGTATGCCAGGGGAATACACATTGTTTATTTAGAAGGCAACCATGACATTCATGTTGCTGATTTTTGGAGAAAACGGGGAGTAGAGGTGAGTCAAAATGATCGGTGCTGGATGATTAATGGGAAGAAGGTATATATTACCCATGGTGACTTTATTAATGCAGCGGAAACCGGTTACCACAAATATATTCGTTTTGTGCGCTCTCCGTTGGCGAAGAAAATTATTGATTTTTTTCCTGGGTATTTTTGGTTTTATTTAGGAAGGCTTTTAAGTAAACGATCAAGAAGGTCATCAATGCAAAAATATCTGGAAAATCGTCAGATGTTACCTCAAATATTTCAGGCCTATGCCAAAGAACTATATCAAAAAGAAAAGTATGATTTCCTCATCTCTGGTCATATTCACGTTTGGTTGCGAACGGAGGTAACTCCTGGGGTTTGGGCGTTTAACTTAGGAAGTTGGCTTGATGAGCCTGGGGCATTTTGTTTAAAAGAATCAGGTTTTTACTGGGAAAGCCTCGATGACTCTAAGTAGGCCTCAACTTAATGCCATTATAATTAGCTACGCCACTTTGGTTCTGTACGGATTTTTGGATAATGTACGTGGTCCTATCTTGAGTGACATTATCACTTTTTTTAATATGAGTCACTTTCAGGGTAGCCTATTTTTTTCGATTACTTCGGCTTTTTTTATGGTTGGTGCTATTGTCGCCCCTAGCATGTTTCATTATCGAGGTTACCGCCGTACTTTTATGGAACAAACGGTGTTGCTAATGATATCTCAGTTGATTTTCGCCATGGCTAACGAAAAAGTGTGGTTCCTATCAGGATGTTTGTTTATGGGATTTGCGGTAGGTGTTCTTAGTGTCATGCAAAATGTTTTAGTATTAGAGGCCAGTCCTTCCCATTTGGCGTCAAGATTTATTAACGGCCTTCATGCAAATTACGCCTTTGCCAGTTTTTTGGCACCTCTTGTGGTGTCTCTTATATATAGAAATCAGTGGTCGTTTAAAATGATTTTCTTTGTTAATGCCATATTTTCCTTACTCGTTTTTCTATTGATTGTTGCGGCAAAACCGATATATCAGCCCACCAAAATCGCGAATCCTGGGCTTAGAAGAAATCTTAGTTTTAAGTATTTGCCTTTTGCATTGTTACTTTCTTGTTACGTAGCAGGAGAGGTTTTGGTAACTTCTCGGTTATCTCAGTTTTTATATCAGTATCATGGGCTAACCAAAGAGAATGCTAGTGATGCTTTAAGTGCATTATTTCTTTTGCTTCTTGTTGGAAGATTGGCCTTTTCCTTCTGGGCTTTAAATAAATCGATTATAGGATGGATAAGAATCTTGCTTTTTTTATCCATCCTGTGTGTGGTCTTGGGACTTTATGTATCGTATTGGTTCTTTATAATTTTGGGATTAGTAATGAGTCCCCTTTACGCGCTCATGATGCTTCAGGCACGTAAGACATATGGCGATCAAATAGATCAGGCGGCTTCTTTAGGAATTTTTGTCAGTGGGGTGATGATTATTTTTATGAACTCATTGGTTGGTTGGATTAGTGACTATTGGGGTATCTTTTGGGCGTTATTAGTATCTTGCGTCTTTTTCTTAATAAGTTATGTGATATTTGAATGGAAATTGGCAAAGTATGACTCAGCTTAAACACCCATATTTGATGGCTATTGTGGTATTGCTTATCGGGGCAGTTTTTATTTATGTTACTCAGCCCAAAAGAGGTGATTGTGATGTTTATGTGGAAAATTTCCGAAAACAAGTTCAATCAGAAATTTATGGTGAAAAGCGTGGTTCAGTATTTTTCCCCCCTCTTTTACTGAAAGCACTGGAAAACTGTCGATTAGGTAACACTGCAGGAGCATGCCTTCGGGTGCGAGAATTAACCATGCAAATTCTTGATGTGCTTGATCGCTTTCCGGATTCTTGTCTGAAGTCTTTAACTCAGGAGGAAGTGTTACCGGCAGTTTTCAAGCAAGTGTTACAACTATGGATTGAAATTGCATGGGGAGAATCACCACCCGAACGGGGTAACTTTTGTGGGGATGGTTGCTGGTTTGATGTGTCAGATATAGCCCTTTTTTGTCGCTGGAAAAATAAGGCCATTTATTTATTTGGGTGGGAAACCTTGAAGGGTTGGGAGCCTTTCTTATTAAGTAACCTTTTATATGATCGTGCCATTTGGGAAAATGATCAATGTGTCAATTGTGACCAGAGACGAAGGGCCATAGATGTTGTTGGAATCGATGATGTAAAAACAAGGTCTTTGTTGGGGCTTAATTGCCAACGCTTTTAACTTTTAATGACTTCACACGATGTGCTTTTGATTCATTTTTTTAAGGCTTTGGCTTTGGTATTTAGGCTCTCTTAAAAGCGTCGTAAGGCTAACCTTTAAGCAGAACTCTGTGCGCTTTGTAACAAATGATTTACCCGAGTTTGAACCCGACTTAATTTTCGAGCCATGGTATGTTTTTTTAAGGTCCCTTTAGCCACCGCCTTCATAATAGAAGCAGTATAACGGGAGAGAAGCTGGGGGGTTTCCTGCGCCTTTGTTGATGCCGCTTTAATGAGGCGTTTTTCTAAAGTCTTTAATGAACTTTTGATCACGGAATTGCGAAAGGCTCTTTTTTTAGCCTGTCGAGCTCTTTTTTCACATGATTTATGGTTTGCCAAGGATTTACCTCCTGGTGCTAAAATCTAAAGGAGCAAAATAACACCTATTGTTCTCCTTTGGCAAGGGGAAACTGGGGCTTCGGTGAATGGTAAGGGTGTAGGGCAGAAGCAAGGAGATCCGTTGGATTCGGAGCATGTGAGTCCAGCCACCTCTCGGGTGGCGACACAGGCGCTTTTTATGTCGTTGGGAACGGCCACGAGTCGAGTGTTGGGACTGGTGAGGGAGTCACTGTTTGCCGCTTTATTTAATCGAGAGATTACTGATGCTTGGTATGTTGCTTTTAAGTTGCCCAATCTATTCCGTCGGCTGTTTGGGGAGGGTTCTTTATCAGTGAGTCTGATCCCCATTTTGATTCAGGCGCAAAAGGAAGGACGAGATCGACTTTTCATCTCTCATTTTTTTTATGTTTTTTCGGCGTTTTTAGTTATTCTTTCCGTTTTGGGTATCATTTTTATGGAGCCCATATTGACCCTTTTGTTGGATCATCAATACCTTGCCAACTCTCATAAGTTTGATGTTACCTTGCGGATGGCTCGCACTATGTTTATCTATGTTTATTTGGTGTGTTCCTATGCTTTGGTGCTAGGCGTTTTAAATACCTTGGGGCGATTCGGTTGGCCGGCTTTGGCTCCTGCTGCTTTTAATCTGTGTTTGATTGGGTCCATGTTTGTTCCTGAACAATGGCAGTCATGGTCTGGACAGGCTTTGGCATGGGGGGTTGTGTGGGGTGGCGTCCTTCAGCTGGGTATTTTGGTTCCTCTGCTTATCAAACATGACTATTGGCCGCGGTTACCACGGCAAGGGGCCATTGAAACCTACGAAGTATTTAAAAAAATGCTGCCTAGTTTGCTTGGCATGGGCCTGATGCAGTTAATGGTTTTGGTGAACGTCCGATTTGCGAGTCAATTTGAAAGTGGAATTATCACCTATATTAATTTTGCTGATCGATTGTTGGAGCTACCACTTTCCTTAATTTCTGTTAGTTTGGGAAGTGCATTGTTACCTCAATTAGCTCGATTGTGGCAAGAAAATCGTTACCAAGATTTTACTATGGCCTCGGTGAGGCACTTGCGCTTAAATTTATTTTTGAGTATGGGAGCAGCTGTTGGGCTTGTGGGGTTGGCTTTTCCCATCGTTGAAATTTTATTCCAGCGGGGGCAATTTTCTGAGCGAGAAACTTTGATTACCGCGTCAATACTGAAGGTGTATGCCATAAGTGTGGTCTTTTCAAGTTTGGTTCGGGTGTTTGTGCCTTGCTTTTACGCAGTTAAGAATACGTGGTATCCGGCTTTAGTGAGTGGAGCATGTTTAGTAATTCATATCTTTTTAGCACCCCTATTGATTAAAAATTGGAGCTACATGGGATTAGTAGCATCTACCGTAGCCGCGTCAGTGTTTAATTTTCTTTTTTTGATATTGGGTTACCGGATTTTTGTCGGATTATATCCGTGGGACTATTTTTTAAAAGGCATTATTCCCATGTTACCAGGTGCAGTGGTTATGTATTTGGTTTTATTGAGTTACCCTTATTGGCAATCATGGATAGGGTATACTTTCTGGAGCAAGATTGTCATTTTAGTTCTATTAATAGGACTGTCTCTTCTGATTTATTTCACAATCGCGCGCTGGTTGCGCTTGGATGAAGTGACCACCCTATTGAAGGGGAGACGATAAATTTAACTAGGCCACGACGAATGTATTCCGACGGATTTGATGCAAATGGAAAACCAAGATTTGACTTTAATAAAATGTGATGTTAGTGACAGCCCCTGTTCTGAAATAGAAATAAGGGGGGTTATGAACAAACTTCTCTTGTCCTTCCTATTGTTTTATGTTCGGGTGTTGCAGAAGGGGGTAAGCAACTTCATAAAGGTAATAAAACCGATATCCCTTTTAAAACTGATAAGAGTAATAAAAGTTACTCAAGGAGCGGTTAATTATTCCTATCTTGCAATTGTGGTTTTTGTCTTGATGGGCTGTGAATCCAATCGTCCATCATCTTTACAGGATAGATTACCTCCTCAGGAAATAAAAAAAAACGTTTCAGCTGGAAGAGGGAACTTTTTTGGTGCGATTGAACAAAGAATCACTTGGGAAGTGGTTTTTGATGTTACCATCGGTACGGACGGCCTCTCAATTTCCAGCATGGTATGATTTTCAACCTTTGGTGATCACCTTTCAAAGGCATGGATCAAACGTGGGGGTCTATCGTGTTATTACTCCGATTTATGACGAAATTCCTGTGGATCATCTGTTGTTTGTCCTTCCCGTAAAGGAAGAAACCAAAGACCACATATTGATTGAGTGGAGCAAGGGACTGACTGCTCTGCCGATTGAGGTTACTTATGAGGCTGTTTTTCATGGTTTGGAAAGTATCAAAGGTGTAATGGATGGGGAGTATAATCGATTACCCTTAAGCGAAGGCTTAATACAAAAAATTCAGCTTCACGATGAGGCATTGGAGATTGATCAGGCAAGTCGTGTTGATTTTCATGATGGTGTCTCAGGGGATAAAGTTGCTACTGGATCCTTTCTTGGCTCTGGTTCTATCCATTCGAAAAGTATAAGCGTGGTATTGAATCTTCTGATTATACCATATCAAAAGTCATCATTAGACCGTCTTACTCATCAAGAAGAATCTCGTGTGGGATTTTTTACAAAGAGCTTTCGTTCAAAAAAAAGTCGTGATGTTAAAAAGATGGTATTACGTTGGGACCATTCTCAACCCATTCATGTTATCATAAGCTCCAATCTTCCTCAGCATCTTCGAAAGGCCACTGAAGAAGGGATTGAGTATTGGAATCGAGTTTTTAATAAGGAGGTTTTAAAAATTACATACGGTCCAGTACAAAGTGTTACTGGCTACCGAACTGTGGCGGTGCGATGGATAGATTGGATGGATGCAAATCTTGCGTATGCTTCTTTTCAGGACGATCCTTTTAGTGGTGAGATTATCCGCGGTTTTGTTTATTTAACTTCTAGTTTTGTTTATCCCTACTCTGAGCAAGGGTTTAATCACAATCCTTTGGGTACCTCAAAAATGGCTGATCCCCATATTCTTTTTAAGGATTTGTACGCTTGTGTTTATCACAAGCCAATGGATATGACTTGGTTTTCTGCTACTTTTGAGGAAGTGGTGTCTTTTTATCGCTTTGTTGTAGCCCACGAGATGGGTCATGTTTTAGGCTTGCGACATAATTGTGCAGGGCATGCAGCGGGTTCGTCTGATCCTAAAGATCTCACTAAAGTGGCTGTTGACTCTGAGGCTGCGTGGGAAGTTTCTTCCAATATCAAACTGAGTTCATCTGTAATGGATTATATTTTCTTAGAAAAGGGTAGTTATCTAGGCAAACAGATCAAACATGAGATTTTGTCCTATGACAGGCAGGCAGTGGATTATGGTTATTTTAGGCAGGGCGTTTCTAAGGATAAGTTACCTTTTTGTACCGACGAGTCTCATGTTATTGCGAATCTAACAGGTACTTACGTTTATAATTGCGGTCCTGACAGGATAGGTGCCAACCCGTTTGTTGAATTTATGGCTAATATCAATGCTTCAATCCATAATGGCATTGTGATTAGCTTGCTTCAGTCATTAAGCCATGTAATGCCGAAAGGTGGGATCATTTCGCGTTCTCAGTTTGATGAGGTTTTGAATCATTTAAGTTTGTCACATTATAATATGGCTCCTATAAACGATTTTACCCCAATCCAGGCTTATGCCTCTCGAGAGGAAGGTAACATAAGGTTTTTTATTGGAAACGATGAATTTTCCCGTTTAGTTACATTATTGTGGGGCATAAAACATACAAAAACGTGCCTTTGGGTCATATGGTACTACCCAAGGTGAGGACTTTTTATGTTGACAAATTCAATTTGGTTTTGAATGCAGTAGGAATTGAATCGTTGAAGAACTTTGAGGGAGATTGGTTAGAGAAGAAGGCACTTTTAGAGAGCCGTCTTAAAGATGTGGAAAATGGTTTGGAGTTGATACGACTCATGGACCAGGATCTGCAATTGGCCAAGCTCCTACCTACTAAGTTTTAAAAAGGGGGTTGATACTTTGTGAGTTTAGTTATTATTTATTCTACCTTTCCTGATGAGGAGAGTGCCAAGTCAGTGGCCCGATTTTTGGTTAAGCGGCGACTTGTTGCCTGTGCTAATATTTATCCCGAGGGGACGTCATTTTATTGGTGGAATGACTCCATCGAAGAGTCCAGGGAGTGTGGGGTGTATTTTAAAACGCTTTCCAATTGCCTCGCTGATGCTGTTACTGAGTTAAAGAAAAAACACCCTTACTCCAACCCCGCCATTTTGACCTGGGAGGTAACAAGTCAATCTGCTCATTACACTGAGTGGATGAATCGGGAGCTTGGTTTTCAAGGTGATGGAGGATCAAAGGTTTCTGAGTAACCCTTCATCAAAAAACTCTTGAGCTGACTTATATGATCTAACGGATGAAACGTAAGGGATTGTCCATACTTTTCTATCACTGATTCCTGCATTCGGTGAGGCAGAGCAAGATGTTTAAATCCTAATTTGATCATCTCTTTAATTCGCTGTTCGAGCTTTGGTACGGGACGAACTTCTCCGGTCAGTCCAATTTCTCCAATAGCGCATAACTTGGCAAGGGTTGGACGCTGTTGTAACGCGCTGATAAGGCTGATCGTTACAGCTAAATCGGCAGCAGGTTCCCGAAGATTAAGTCCCCCCACCACACTGACATAAACATCGTGATCTGAAAAGCTAATTTTCAAGTGCCGTTCGGCAACAGCCAGCAACATATATAAGCGCTGCAAGTCAAGTCCAACGGTAGTCCTTCGAGGGGCAGGAAAAAAAGAACGTACAGTAAGAGCCTGAATCTCGCACAACAAGGGTCTAGTGCCTTCTAAGGAGCAAAAAACTGTTGATCCTGGTTTGGCGTTTTGATTGTGCTCTAGAAATAAATCTGATGGATTATCCACCTCACCTAGTCCTAGTTCGGTCATCTGGAATATTCCTAATTCATTTGCAGGTCCAAACCGATTCTTAAAACTGCGTAGGAGGCGGAATGTATGTTGTTCTTCCCCTTCCAAATACAAAACCACGTCTACCATGTGTTCTAATACCTTTGGCCCTGCAATGTTACCTTCTTTGGTAACATGACCAACAAGAATGATGGTAACATTAGAACTTTTTGCAATATTGAGTAACTGGGCTGTGCATTCCCGAACTTGAGATACTGTGCCCGGGGCGCCAGGCAGGGAGGGATCAAAAGTGGTTTGTATAGAGTCCAAAATCACTAACTGTGGTGCGGTTTCTTTAATCCAATGAGATATCATTTCTAAATTGCTTTCATTGAGTAACAAAATTTGATTGGAACGTATTTTAAGCCGTTGGGCTCTTTGCGCTGTTTGAGACGGACTTTCTTCACCAGAAATATAAAGAACGGGAGCCAATTTTGAAGCCAAGTGATCAGCAACTTGCAGTAGCAGGGTGGATTTGCCTATGCCTGGGGCCCCTCCCAACAGTATGAGGGAACCGCGTACTACCCCGCCACCCAAAACGCGGTCAAATTCGGGAATTCCCACTAAATGGCGGTCGTTAGTAAGATCCGTGCTTGCTTGATCAATGGGTATGGGACGATTACTTTGTTGGTTTGGTAACCAAGAGCGATTTTTAATTTGGACGTTGGTCTGGGTTTCTTCAATTAAAGAGTTCCATGAACCACACTCCGGGCAACGCCCTTCCCACCGCGGCCTTTGCGCGCCGCAATTTTGGCACACGAAAATCGTTTTTTGTTTTGATTTCATTTCTTAGTTGTTACTCTAGAAGAGTTAGGCTTAAAAGTCTTTACTGTATGCATGATAATAGAAAGTCGTGGTTTCTTTTAGTTTTTGGTGTTTTCTGCCTTTTAAATTTCTTGATTCAGCCTGTTGGTGCACGCGACCTCCTTTTGGAAAGGTATATTAGGCAAATTAGTGCTGGACCGCCAGCAGATTGGGGTTTATGGGATCAGGAGGTGCAGAAGTTACCCCCGCGTTTGCGTTCGTATGTCTTACTGTTTGCCGTAAAACAAGGTTGGTTGGTTGATAAACAAAAGAAGATTGCCTGGCTTAAAGAGGCAGCACGTTACAATGGCTTAGTTAAAGAAGTGGCCTTTGAAAGGCTGATTACTTTGGCCTGTGAAGCACCTCTTCAGGTGGGGGATTGCACCCAAGCTTTAAATTGGGTTGAAAAGGAGTTTCCTTCCATTCGAAGGGAAAAAAGGTTATACCAGCTGTGGCTGTCCCACTGGATACAGGTTTTGTTACACCAGAATCAAGTAACACAGGCCCTTCATTTTTTTAAAAGAAATCGACGTTCTTCGGACAAAGATCAAACCTGGCAATTAGATCTTTACTACCAAATTTTGTCACGCTCCCAGTTTTCCTCTGAATGGTGTCAATATTACAAAGAATGGATGCTGAATCGGCGTCGGTTGGCTGATTTTGCTTTTACTCCGCAAATGAAAGATTGTCGCATTCCGATTCAGGCCAAGCTTGAGCGAATCCGCTTTCTCATTTCTAATAGTTTTGAGGATAAGGCGAAAAATGATATTCTCGCTTTTTTGGAATTGTACTCTCTACCTTCCCATCAACAGCATTTCATATGGGCAGAATTTTATTATCGATCCCACTATTTTGAAAAGGCCTTAGAACACATTAACTTTGCGTTAAACGAGTCACCATTAGAATTTGAATATTATAATTTGAAAGCCAACGCCCTAAGTAGAATGGGTCGCTTGGTGGAAGCGGCCCAGGTTTATCAAGAAATTTATGAAAAATTTTTAAACAGATCCAAACGGCAGCAGGCTCTGTTTGATAAGGGATTTATTTATTTTCAAGCGCAAAAGTTTAGTGAGGCAGAATCGACCTTTTTGCAATTATTAAAGGAATACCCCAATTCTCATCTGGTAACAGATGTTATGTGGTATTTGGGTTGGATGGCTTTTTTGCGCAAAGATTATTTGATGGCCATTGATTTTTTTCGAAAGATTTTACGGAGAAATGGGCCTGAGAAGAATAAAGTAAAATATTGGTTGGCTCGTGCCCTATGGGAGGAATACAGGTATGGCGAAGCCACTCGGTATTTTGATGAGCTAAAAAACGAAAAAGATGATGGAATATTCAATTATTATTCGTTATTGTCTGAAAATTTTTTAAATAAGAGACGCCCCTCTGGCCTTTTTATAAAGGCTGTTACTGGTGAAATTTGTGATGTAGGACTTGAATTTTCTCTGCCTCACCTAAATAAAAGTTTATTATGGCACAGCGATGATGCCGATTTTTTGGTAACCTCCCGTGGAGCAAAAAAGAAAGTTAGGGAGGATCAAGTACGTCTACCAGCAAATAAACGACTGCGACCATTGAAGCAGTTAAAAATCAATGAATCAAGAGTCATTGACGACTATATTTATCTGTTTTTAATAGAGGAAGATCAACTGGCGGTTGAAATTTTAAAAAATTTTTTTTCTGTCAGTAACCATCCCGTTGAAATTTTAAAGGAACTTCATCAATTTGAGGAATTTGATGAGGCTGCTCGGCTTGCGGAAAGTTTAATTGGGAGACACTTTTCATTACAGCAGGTTCGTGAATTTGTTTTCCCTAAAGCGTTTCCTAAAATTGTTGTGGAGTATGCTCAGCGGTGGGGGGTTGATCCGCGGTTTATTTGGTCGGTGATGCGGGCTGAGAGTTACTATTCCCCCGAGGTGGAATCGCCCGTTTTGGCCAAAGGGTTGATGCAACTTATGCCCTATACTGCGGAAAAAATGGCAAGAATAGCTAAAGTTACTGAGTACAAAAATCCGGAGGATCTCTTTAAAATCGATATTAACGTTCATTTAGGGGTGGCCTATTTGGCTCGTCTGCAAAGCCAATTTCAAGGTAATTTGCCTTTAATTGCAGCTGCCTACAATGCAGGTCCTCATCGCGTTCAAACGTGGTTGCATCGCTTTGGTTACCGAGATTTTGATGAATTTATTGAATTAATTCCGTTTCGAGAAACGCGATTTTATGTAAAAAAAGTGATGAGTTTTTACTATCATTACGGAGGATTCTTTGATTTTTTGAGGGGAATAGAGGTTGATGAAAGGGTTCGAGTCCCTATGGTAAGGGAATCATGGGATGATATCATGTGAGAAGTAGGGTGGATGCCACCTTCTTGTGACATCCACGATGCAGGAAATCAGACTAGGTCTTAGACTCAGCGACTAGGGGAGATCGATAGATCTAAACCCAGGACTTTTGGTTGTTTTATCCACCAAAAGTCTTATTCAAAAGTCCCAGTGCAGAGTTCGCCGATTGATTGGCCTGTGCTAAGACGGAAACACCAGCTTGCATGAGAATATTGTTTCGAGTTAGCTCGCTGGTCTCTTCCGCCACATCCACATCTCGGATGCGAGAGTTAGCAGC
>JANWYU010000088.1 GCA_025055135.1 Pseudobdellovibrionaceae bacterium
TGGGTAAACCAAACTCCCGATATGGCGGGGCTAGTGGATAAGAGCACGAACCAAACCATTGGTGGTCAAAAAACCTTTTCTGGCAACTTAACTGTGGGTGGAACGTTGTCCGTGAATAATACACTTACCGTCGGGAATCAAAATGCCCTTGTTTTGCAGGAGGCTTCAAGTAACGGATCAGATGGAATATCTTTGCGGGCACCAAGTTCTCTATCCTCATCTATTACATTTACGTTACCCTCATCAACAGGAACAAATGGACAAGTGCTTTCCACTGATGGATCCGGAAATTTGTCATGGATTACTCCTTCGGGGGGAGGCGGTTCGCCCGGTGGTAGCTCAGGGCACGTCCAATTTAATAACGGTGGTAGTTTCGGAGGTGATGCCGATTTCGTATGGAATAATAGCTCCAAGCGCTTGGGGGTTAAAACAGCATCGCCACAAGCCACTGTTCATGTTACAGGTTCTGTTGTTTCCTCAGCTAACGTGGTGACTAGTGGAGCTACCGTTAATTTGGCGGAAAGTAACGTCCATGTTTTGAACTCAGTGGGTGGATCAACGATTACGCTACAGAACATGGTTCATGGAGGGGCATACACGATCATTGTGGCCGATACGACCTCTCAACAGTATACCTTTTCAGGTTGTAGTCAGGCCTTCTTCAGTCCGGCTAATGCTCCCACAACCGCCAATACTCGAACCATATTTGGCATTGTAACGATTCAATCTGGTTCGGATTGGCATTGCTACATCAGTTGGAGTACCGATTTCAACTAGAACTGGTACCGTTCACTGTTGATGGAGTAAAAAGCAATTTTTTACACTGTTTACACGTGTTTTATTAGGCTTCTTTGGGGATTGGTTTAATCTTGTTTGGCCACCAACATTCAAAGGTACCAGTTTACACAGAGCACGATGACCGCTTAAATTTAGCACCCTATACTTTAAAAAAATATTTAGGCTTTGACGTTGTTTGTCATAGTCAATTTGGGAGAAACATAACAGTGGAGCCTCAAAATCAGGTGTTAACTGCATTGGAAGAATACCATTCTACTGAGGAAAAAGAGGAAAAAAGAACGTATCACCTTGTTATTGCGGGTACACCTTTGAGATTGCGTTCTTCTAATAGCGAACAGGTGGTGGGCCAATTGGTAAAGATGGTGGAACAGTCCATGCAGGAAAGTTTAAGTCGTTCCAAATCCCAATCCATCCAAAATGCAGCCATTTTAACGGCACTTAATTATGCCGAAAAATATATGGCTGCCCTTGAGGAAAAAGAAAAACTTGAGCGACATTTTATCCAGGTAACAGAGATGATGCGCCAGCGTATTCAAAAAGTAGTGGCCGATTTGGAGACTTGGTTAAAACACCTGAGTGAGGTGATTTCCAAATGAGGAACTCATATGGAATCATCTACTCGACTTAAGGAACAATTGAGAGTTGATCTCAGATCAAGATTAAAATCGCTTCCCGTTTCCCCGGAGGTTCAACGTCATTTAATACAGAACTTAAAGCTTTTGTTTAAGGATCTAAAGGCATATTCAACGCTCAAAGGAGGCTTTTATCCTTCCCCCATGGAGCCTCCCATTACTCCACTATTTCAGGATCCCGATTCTCGCCCTTGGGCTTTTCCCTTTATAGACAAAAATCAACTGAAGTATCGTTTCATGGAGGGAGACTTTGACGATAATCAGCAATGGGAAAAAGTAAAGGGCGTTTTTCAATTAAAATATGGTCGGTGGGTGAACCCTAATGAAATGCACTTGTTACTGATTCCTGGAGTTGGGTTTGATCGTAGCGGTGCTCGGCTGGGAAGGGGACAGGGCTATTTTGACCAATTCTTGGCAGGTTACTCAGGTTATCGAATTGGTGTTGCATTTGAGTGTCAATTGGTGGATGAGCTTCCCCAAGAGGCATGGGATCAGAATATTCATTTTTTGGTTACTGAGAAGGACATTCATCGTTTTAAAGGGGTGTAACGGCAATGGAGATTTTTATTTCAGTAGGTTTAGGGATTTTATTGGGCGCTTTTGCTGTATTTTTAATTTGGAAGTTACAAAGCCGCTTGAAGGAAAAAAGCATTCAGGCGGAAGTAAACCGCATCATTAATCGAGCGAAAAACGAAGCGGCTAAAATAGAAAGAGAGGCCCGTAACAAAGTCAAAGAATTTGAGACTAAGGCCCGTAAAAATATTGAGAATGAGCTACAAAAGTTAAAGTCGAACCTCAAAGCCAAAGAGCAGCAGTTAGAAAAGCGCTTAAAGGATATTGAATTTCAAGAGAAAAAAGAACAGGAACGTTACCGCAATGAGCTTAATAAGTTAGAACAAAAAGAGATGAAAATTCAGCAGATGGAGGCACGTCTTCAGGAACAAAAAGCCCAATTGGATAAAGAGATTGAAGAGGTTAGGATACAACTGGCTCGGGTATCTAACATGTCTGAGGAGGAGGCCCGGCGCCTTCTAATGGATTCTTTGGTTGAGGATGCAAAAAAAATGGTGGCCTCTAAAATTGATCAAATCCAAAAAGAGGCCGAGAAAGAGGCGGAATTAAAGGCCCAAAAAATCATTGCAAGTGCCATGGCGCGGTTTGCAACTGAATTTACCTCAGAACGAACGGTAACAGTAATGACTCTAGAAAGTGAGGAATTAAAAGGAAAAATTATTGGTCGTGAGGGACGGAATATTCGTACCCTCGAGGCCTTGTGCGGAGTTGATCTGATCGTGGATGATACTCCCGAAGCGGTTGTGATTTCTGGTTTTGATCCCATTCGTCGTGAGCTAGCCAAACGGTCTATTGAAAAGTTGTTGGAAGATGGTCGTGTTCACCCGGCACGAATCGAAGAGGTAGTGGAAAAACAAAGGGTGGAACTTCAAAAAAGTATCAAGGATGAAGGTGAAAAGGCTGTGGAGGAGTTAGCGATTGGTTCGGTTCATCCGGAAATTGCGCGCCTTATTGGTAGTATGAAATATCGGCACACACAAACTCAAAATTTACTCAATCATTCTATGGAAGTGGCCTATTTAGCAGGAGTTTTAGCGGGGGATTTTGGGGTGGATGTCAGGTTAGCCCGACGAGCAGGGTTACTACACGATATTGGCAAATGTGTGGATCATACTTTCGAAGGCAGTCATGCCGTGGTGGGTGCTGATTTCATAAAAAAATTGGGTGAGTCAGAAGCGATTGTACATGCCGTAAGGGCGCATCATAATGATGAACCTCCTTCCAGTATTTTGGCGCATATTGTGATTTGTGCAAATATGATCTCAAACTCCCGTCCTGGAGCACGAAGGCCGGGAATGGATAATTATGTTAAGCGCCATGCAGAGTTGGAATCCATTGCCAATAGTTTTGATGGGGTGGTGCGATCTTATGCCGTTCAGGCGGGACGAGAAATTCGGGTTATGGTTGAAGCTAGTGTGGTTACCGAAGATTTATCCCGCTTAT
Source organism: Pseudobdellovibrionaceae bacterium (assembly GCA_025055135.1). Classification (GTDB taxonomy): domain Bacteria; phylum Bdellovibrionota; class Bdellovibrionia; order Bdellovibrionales; family Bdellovibrionaceae; genus JANWYU01. Next base: position 3,447 of record JANWYU010000088.1, read on the forward strand.
TGGCTCGCGATATTTTGAAAAAAATTGAACGAGAGCTACCTCATGTGAACCCAATTAAAGTTGTTGTAATTAGGGAGCTACGCTCTGTGGAGTTTGCTCGATGAAATCAACTTTGCCTAGTGTTACCTTTGAAGCCTCACCTCAGGAACAATTAAAACAGTTAGAAATTGGTGTGGTTGAAATATTAAATCGCGAGGAGTTACTAAAAAAACTTGAAGATAGTTATCGTACAAAACAACCTTTGAAGGTAAAGTTCGGGGCAGACCCCACCCGTTCTGATCTTCACCTAGGACATACCGTTGTGTTAAATAAATTGCGTCAGTTTCAGGACCTAGGACATTGGGTACAGTTTATCATAGGTGATTTTACGGCCATGATTGGCGATCCAACGGGAAGAAATCAGACGCGCCCTCCCCTTACTATGGAGGAAATTGAGGAAAATGCCCAAACCTATGCGGCTCAGGTTTTTAAAATCCTGAATCCAGAACGTACCACTGTTTATTACAATTCTCATTGGTTGGGAAAAATGACGGCTACTGATATGATTCGTCTGTCGGCCAAATATACAGTGGCTCGTTTGATTGAGAGAGAGGATTTTCAGAATCGTTACCGCAATGGGATTCCCATTTCTCTTCATGAATTTTTATATCCCTTATGTCAGGGATATGATTCTGTATATTTGGAGAGTGATGTGGAGTTGGGTGGAACTGATCAGACGTTTAACTTATTAGTGGGTCGAGAACTACAAAAAAGCTATGGCCTTAAAACCCAACAAGTGGTTATGACTTGTCCCCTACTAGAAGGGATCGATGGCGTTCATAAGATGTCTAAAAGTTTCCATAACACCATTTCTATTGTTGATCCTCCTCGGGAGATTTTTGGAAAAACCATGCGTATCTCTGATGATCTTATGTTTCGTTGGTATGAAGTTTTGTTATTAACTCCTCCTGTTGAGCTAACCCGCTTAAAAAATGAATGTGCAGCAGGAAAATTGAACCCTCGTGATCTAAAAATCAAATTGGCTCAGATCTTAGTTTCTCGTTTTCATTCTAATCAAGAAGCGCAAGAAGCAGCCCAAGAGTTTCATGATATTTTTGTTAAAAAGGGGTTACCCCATGACTTAGAAACAGTGGAAATAAAAGCAGGAGCTGCCAAGGGTATTTTGGATCTTCTTGTAGAGGTGGGCCTTACCCCCTCCAAAGGTGAGGGACGCCGATTAATTCAAGGAAGGGCGGTAGAAGTGAACCATGAAAAAATAATGGACGATAAGTTGAAATTAGAACTGACTTCAGGACAGGAGTATATTTTAAAGGTGGGGAAAAAGAAATTTTTAAAAATTAAAGTTATCTGAACTGGAAATTGCGAAAAGGGAAATTTCATGCGGGTTAAGGTGTTGCCAATACAATTAGAAATTCACGCCAATTCTAATCAATCG
>JANWYU010000017.1 GCA_025055135.1 Pseudobdellovibrionaceae bacterium
GCCAATACGAACGCCCGAGATTTCTCCAACATTTAAATAAACGCGATCACCTTGAATTAGAGCAATACGCCCCTCCCACTCAGTCCTCTTCAATATTTGTGCTAAATCATCCTGAAAATCTAAAATTAACTCATTGATATGTTCCAAAATTTTTTCTTGATATTTTTCTAGAAATTCATCCAATTTGTAATTTAACTGATCTCCAGAGATACGCACCTCACTGTCTTCAAAGGTCATCGTTCTTATTTTTTCCAGTTCCTTATTTTTGGTTCTGGTGTTAAAAACAGCAAGTTTCATTTGAATCATCGTTTCCGTCGTTTGATTGCGAATAATACCGCGAGGTTTTAGCCGTTTGTGGATTTTTACATCCATAATTTCTGGCTTTAAAAAAAAGCGCACTCCCTGACGATTTAATTCTGAAATTATCTGTTCTAAATTACTATCGGATCTCCGATCTTGATCGGAATTTTGATGGGAATGTAGAATTAACGATTGCTGCTTCTCTAATTGAAATTTCCAAAGATCATGAATTCTGGCCAGAATATCAGATGAAAGCATTCCACTAGAGTCTACGGTTTGCGCAAGATAGGCCCGATGACGGATTTTTATTGGGGAATCATAATGATCCTTAGTTTTTGTCAGTTTATCGGGAATCCTTGAGGAAGACTCATCATGTGATAGGGTCATGCAACCGACTACTAAAGTAAATGCTACCAAAATATACAGGCGCTTCATTCTCATTTTTTAAAGTTACCATATTTCTTCCTTAAGATAAATACCACTCATGATTTCTGGCCAAATCTCAACCACTGTCTTGCCTTTTGCTACTTTTTTTGTTGCAATCAAAGGCATGAAATCATTTGGAAAAATAGTTTTCCGTGGTTTGGTTACCCTAATCCCGTTGGTACTAACTTTTTACCTAATTGCTACGGTAATAAAATTGTTGGAAAGCCTACTAAAAAATGTTCTCACTTTGGTATTGCCCGAATCTGAATATGTGCCAGGTCTGGGACTCATCTTTAGTTTAGTTTTTATTTATGCTTTTGGGTTATTACTAAACTATTATGTCATTCGTAAATTTGTGCAATTTGGTGAACGTCAGTTATTAAAAATCCCTCTGGTAAAGGCTATTTATTCTCCTCTGCGGGATATTGTGCAACTATTTTCTAAAAATAATAGACAGTTTGGCAAACCTGTTTGGGTGGAGTTAGACCAACTTGGCTTTAAGGCTTTTGGTCTAGTAACACGAGAGGACTTTTCTGACTTAGGAATAGATCGAGTCACAAAGGACATGGTAACTGTTTATATACCATTAAGTTACCAATTAGGTGGTTATACTTTCTTAGTACCCAAAAACAAGTTAACCCCCATTGATCTACCGGTGGAAAAGGCCATGTCACTCGCCATAACTGGGTGGATTAAAAATTCGAAGTCCGAAAATACAAATGATACGGTTTTAAATGGATGAATTGAGGTTAGGTAAATGGGACCTTTACACAAAGCGCGTGAAATTAATCAAGATCCTACCATCTATGGGACATTTGCGGAAATTGGTGCAGGTCAAGAGGTAGCTCGTTACTTTTTTCTAGCCGGACAGGCTTCCCAAACGGTTGCAAAGACCATGTCTGCATACGATATGACGTTCAGTGATGAAATCTATGGTCGAGAGCCCTCCGGTCGTTATGTGTGTCAGAATCGATTGTTACGAATGCTCGATAAAGAGTACAGCTTATTAGAAAGACGCCTCAAGGAAAAGCGGGGTGCAACCAGTCGTTTTTTTGTACTTGCCAACACTGTTGCTACCAAAAGCCCCAAAGTTAGGATTTCTCACGGTTGGATGGGAGTTACTTTCCAATTGACTCCCCTATCAGCCCCTAATCGAGTCATTTTGCATGCCAAGCTACTAGAGTCAAATCGCCTATGGCAGCAAGAAACATTGGGAGTTTTGGGAGTTAACCTACTACACGCCTGTTACTATCACTATCAAAGTCCAGAAAATTTGTTACAAGCCATTACTGACGGGCTAAAAAACTCTCAACTGCAAATTGATTTCCTATCGGTTGAGGGTGAGGTTTTTTCTCGGTTTCATAACGTTTTGTTAAACGTGGCTTTAGTAAATCAGGGTTGGTCTGATGCAACCGCCATATCGCCGGAAGGTAAGGTAGTTTTAATTTCCGATGAAATCTACGGAAAATCCATTATGGTGCAAAGGGGGCATTTTTATCCGCCAACCAAAACCCACTTAGAGATTCCCCATCGGGCCTTGCAGCTTGCTAAAAATGAGTGGGGGGCGGACTTCTCCCCCAAAATTTTTTTTGAAATTTCGTTAGATATTATAAAAAACTCATATGAAAAGGAAATTATAAACCAAGAGGCCTTACTTCACCGTATCGAGATGGTGAACGCTATTGGATATCCAGTATTAATTACCCAATTTAAGGAATTCTATCGCACTAAAGAGTTGTTTAGAATCTCGACGGAGTTACCCATCATCTTTATTATCTCTGCTCGCAATTTGGAAAAGGTGTTTTCACCAGAGTACTATCACCACCTACCTGGCGGTTGGCTTGAGGGCTTGGGCAAACTGTTGGATGAAAAAACACGACTTTATGTCTTTCCTTTTAAAACACCTACGGAATGTTTAACCACAAAAAGTTTGTTCCTAAAATCCCCAAACCATTTAATTTTTCAGTATTTTCTGGAAACTCAACTGGTTCGTGATTTGGCGGAATGTG
>JANWYU010000155.1 GCA_025055135.1 Pseudobdellovibrionaceae bacterium
CCAAAACAAAGTAACTCCAACGAGTATACGTGTTAACCAATCTAGGAAAAGGAATCCAGGTAAGTAGCAGAATGACTAGTCCTAAAAACAACCGCAAATAATGGGTCGCAACCGCCACAAAAAGATGATATCCAATAATCCCACCAACCACAGCTCCAAAAAGAAAAGGCCATACAATCCCCCAACGGATCACATGCCAACCAATAATGATCCTAATCAAATTACTCACCATCTGCACACAGCCGTGAACCGGTAATACAAGCTGTGGTAACAGAAATTGACTCAATATACTAAGAAGCAGAACCCCACCACCAATACCGGCGAATCCCGAAAGGGCCCCAGCAAATAAACCCACCACAGAAAAAAGAACAATAACGAAGCTATCGGACAAGGGTAAAAAAAATGATAGTGTTATTGTTACCAATTAAAAGTTTTGTAGGTTGTAACATTCAAGGCCTTTAATTGGTCTTTTACCTGATCAAAATCAGTATATATAACCGTTGATAATTGATCAGGATAGAAATATTTTTTTATGACCTGATTGATTTCCTCTAAATTAAAAGAAGCTACCCGACTTTGAAAAGTGGACAAATAATCTTCAGGCATGCCCCTAATCCACATGGTGAGTAACGCGTTACCCAACTGATCAGGAGTTTCAATGGTTCCAGGAAACTGCCCAATTAAAACTGACTGGGCGGCCCTTAATTCCTTTTCGGTAATACCACCTTCAACGAACTCTTTAAATAATCGATGTACGTGTTCTACCAATTCTCGAACCTTTTCATGTCGAGTAAATGTGCTAATCTGAAAGTGCCCCCCTACCAAATAACCCGTAGTCGAAGAATGCACACTGTAGGTCAACCCCAAATCATCACGAATTACCTGCAACAGACGAGACGCAAAGGCACCTCCTAAGGTAATATTGGCTACCCGCATTTTGAGAAAATCCGGATGATTTTGGGGAACACTTAAATGAGCAAACCGAATTTGAGTCTGCTCTAGTTTGGGCTTATGAAATACCCATATTTGCTTTTGTTGTACACCCCCAGCAACAGCTTGGGGCTTCTTCACCAAATGGGTATCAAACGAACGCCATTTAACAAAGGCCCTACGAATCTCATCTAAGTCCTTCTCATTCCAACGCCCGCTTACCACTAACCGTGCCCGATGCGGCTGATAAAATACCTTATAAATCCGCAAACAATCTTCCACCTTCATGTCGGTAACGGTTTTGGGAGTTCCTGAAACCAAACCCCCATAAGGATGGTTACCATAAAGCGTCTGACCTATTGCTAACGATGCTACCGTACTAGGATCGTCCAGAGCCCTCTTAAAATGAGTTAGAGTATTTTGCTTCTTTCGCTCAAAATCCTTCACATCAAATTTGGACTCTAACAAGATGTGTACAAAAAGATCGAGCATCTCAAAGCGATAAGGAGAAAGTCCCGATATGGAAAGCAGACTATAGTCAGTATCACTTGCTGCTCCAAATTCGAACCCAAATTGTTCCAACTTTTGGTTTAATTCTAAAGCCGTGTAGCGCAAAGTGCTCTCTCCAAACAGAGACGCCGTTAAGGCATGAAAGCCACGTTCTTCAGGGGACTCATAAACAGATCCCGCTTGAACCATTAATTGCAAACTCACCCTAGGTAACTTCACATCAGGTATCCAAATCACCGTAAGCCCGTTCTCTAACACTTCTTGTTTGAAGCCTTTTAAATTTAAATTTTTATACTCAGTAACATCTCCTTTTTTGGTCATAATACACCCCGTGGTAATCAAAAGAACCATTAGCACTAGATTCAAAGAAAGAAGCCCCTTTAATAACCATCGATCTCTTTTTTCAACCGAACCTTGGGAGTTTCGGTTTATCATAAAACACCTCATTGTCCTTTTTTTACACCCTATTTTTCAGGAACCAGGGTGACCATAACCTCTCGATTGGGATCCAAATAGGCACGTGCCACTCTTTGAATATCATCGGTAGTGACTTGATTAATTAGCTTCAAATCATCAAACAGACGTTGATAATTACCATAATATATTTCATATTCAGCTAGCGTTCTGGCCCTTCCATCCAAAGTTACCAAATTATCTACAAATTCCTTCATTATTTGATTTTTAACTTTTTGTAGCTCAGCCTCACTCACTCCTTGCTCTTGGATCTTTTTGATCTCCTCCCTGCATAACTCATGGGCTTTAAGGTAACTCTTACCCGAACGCAAATAAACGATAATAACAAAAACACCAGCCAAATCCTGGGACATTTGAAAGGCGCTGACCCTTGAGGCCACCTCTTTTCCGTATATTAAAGAGGCACTCAAACGACTTGATACTCCGCCCCCCAAAATGTAACCCAGTAGCTCAAGGGCAAAGCGATCCGATTCATGAATAGAAGTGGATTGATAAGCTAAAGCTAGGGACTCTGCTTGAACGTTTTTTTTCAAGATCTTTTTCACCGGCGACATAATTTTTTGTGGATGGGAGTAATTTCTTTTCTCGAGTGGACGAGATGGCAAATTCCCATAGTAACGTTCTATCAATTCCCGAGCCTGATCGGGTTTGAAATCTCCGACCAACACCAAAACAGCATTATTGGGTAAATAAAAGGTATCGTAAAAATATTTCAATTTATCTGTGGTATAACTCTGAATATCCTTCATGTACCCAATTATGGGCCATTCATAAGAAGAACCCCCAAACACCAAACTAAAAAGAGTTTCATAAAGCAATCCTGGGGGATTATTATCTATCCTCATCCTTCGTTCTTCGCCCACCACCTGCAGCTCACTCCCTAAATCATTGGGATCCAACTTTAGAAATCGCATGCGGTCCACCTCAAGATCCATCACCAATTCTAAACGATGACTGGGTAGCCGTTCATAAAAACCTGTAAAATCCCATGAAGTAAAGGCGTTATTTACAATACCATTTTCATGCAATATGCGATCAAAATCTTTTCCCGAATACTTCTTTGCCCCTTTAAACATCATATGCTCCAGCATATGGGCTGCCCCTGTAATCCCAGGCTTTTCATCCCGCGAACCCACCCGATACCATGTGTGAAAACTAATCAAGGGTATGTTAGGATCAGGATTCAGCAACACAGTTAAACCATTTGCTAAGGTAAACTTGGTAACATTGAGCTTGATCTCTAAATCTTTAGGATCAATGCGAGGCACCACCTGATCGGAATGGACCTTAGCACTCACCTCCGTTGTCATAAGTACTCCTTTGAGACCTAATAAAATCACAGTGATTCGACCAATGGGAAAAAGCACTTTTAATAAACATTTGTAAGTCATAATAATTCATGCTAAGAAAATTCCAAGTGATGTCACGGTTTTTTCTCACGAGAAGCAATGACTCGCTATAATGCATTATGTGGAAAAAACAACCTCATTTGAATCAGCCCATACCTTTTATAGAAAATCGCTACTCTCTTTCTGATAAAAAGGCGGTAGTACAGGCCCTAAAGTTCGGTAACCTACAAGGATCAGGAAAATATTCTCAAGGGGTCCAAGACTTTTTTCGTAGCCGGTACGGATTTCAATATAACTATTTTACCCCTTCCTGCACTGATGCCTTAGAACTGAGTGCTCTTGCCATTAATTTAACATCCCATGATGAAGTGATCGTTCCTTCTTACACTTTTCCTACTACTGCCCATGCCTTCTATTTACGAGGAGCCAGAATCGTTTTAGCGGATTCAAGAGAGGACCATCCCAATGTTTGTGTGTCTTCAATATTAGAACAGCTGACTCATAAGACCAAGGCCATTTGTATTGTTCATTATGGTGGGGTAGCCGTTGATGGACTGAAAAATTTAATCAGCATTTGTCAGGAAAAAAAGATTTTCTTAATCGAAGATGCAGCCCAAGCCATTGATGCCTATTGGAACGGCCAACCCCTTGGTAGTTTTGGGGATTTTGCCGCATTTTCGTTTCATCAAACCAAAAATATTTCCTGCGGAGAGGGGGGACTTTGTGTGGTCAAGTCGCCCGAACTTGCACGACGTGTGGAGATCATTCGAGAAAAGGGAACAAATCGGCAGGCCTTTTTAAGAGGTGAAGTAGATAAATACACCTGTGTGGACGTGGGAAGTTCTTTTGTTGGTAGCGACTTAAATGCTGCGCTACTCCTCTCCCAGCTAAAACAAATGGAAGATTTGCATCACAACCGAAAGAAAATTTGGCAATTTTATTGGGAACAGTATGCTACAAGCCGGTTTAAGTTACCAAAAATTGATACGCAAGCCCAACATAATGCCCACAATTTCATTTTACTGCTACCCAACGAATCACTCCGTCAAAAATTTATTGATTATATGAAAGAACACGGTATTCATTGTACCTTTCATTATGTTCCTCTGCATTTAAGCCCATTTTATGGAAAACACAGTTTAAGCCGCACTCCTCTTAAAAATGCAGAAAAATGGGGCAATGGACTGGTACGCTTACCCTTATTCAATCACATGAGTTTGGAACAGGCCCAATATGTAGTTGAAATCAGTGAACAATTTGCCCAAAATTACTTATGATCTCATTTGTTTTCGAAAAGCATAGAGAAAGTAGTCCGTTTCGAATATGAAAATAAAAACCCTCCACATTCTAACTTCACGATCTTGGGGGGGATTAGAAAGCTATGCCCTCGAATTTATCCATCAACATCGAGAGACTCTTGATTCCACTTTATTTTGTTACCCGCAATCTAAAGTACACTTAAAAGCGAAAGAACTGAATATCTCCTGTGCGCACAGCCTTTGGCCTTTACTCAAAAATCAGTGGAACCTCACCATCACTCATTACCGAGCCGATTTATGGCGATCTTGGTTATTATCATCCGTTTTTAAAAAAACACAAAAGACCATCTATCATCTCATGATGGGAGCGGGATCAACCAAAAAAGGATTTTATCACAAATTCACCTATGGCCATTTATCGGCCGTGGTTAGCAGTTCCCATAAAGTGGTGGAAGAGGCCCAGAACAACTTTCCTCTGTTACCTCATCGTATCTATTACCTTCCTTATGGCAGAAACTTGGATCACTTTTTACAGGATCACTCTGTAACAGCAGAAAAGCTAAGAAAAAGCACTGGGGCTCACTCCAACATTCTTGTTTTTGGTACCGCCTGCCGTTTAGACCGCCAAAAAGGGGTAATCGAATTAGCCAAAGCGTTAGAAATACTCTCAGAAAGCGAACGTAATCAAATACAAATTTGGATCATTGGACAGCCTACCATTCAAAAGAGCGATGGTTCACATGTTACCTATGAAAGTAACTCATTAACCGTTGTCCGAGAATTAGAACTGTTACAAGAGAAATTTCCAAAACAATTATTTTTAATCCCTCATCAAAAAGATCTAGCCCCCTACTATGTTGCAATGGATATATTTGTCTTAGCCACCTACAATGAAACCTATTCTCTTGCTGTTATTGAGGCGATGGCAAGCGGCCGCCCCATTTTAGGTACCAATTCCGGAGGTACCATTGAACAAGTGCAGCCCCCAAAACATGGCGTCCTGGTAACACCCAAATCCAGCCAATCCTTAGCAGAAGGCATTCGTTTTTTCTTACGCTTGCCCAAAAATCAACGATTGAGCATCGGAGAAAATGCCAAAAAGTGGGCTTTGAAAACCCACTCTTGGCACAACAACAAACAAATCTTTTATCAGATACTCAAAGAAATTGGTCTTTAGCACTCTAAAACGCTCACCCAACAAATCCTATTTTTAATTTATTTTTTTTCATCAACAGAAATTTTCTTTTTTCCCAGATAAGTTATCAGAACCATTGTTCGATCTGCTGTTTCTAACAGAACCAAAGCAACCCCAGTTGGCACTTGATCTGATATACCTAACAACTTAATAAGTGAGCCATCCTCCTTCTGCTCTGGCAACAATTTGTTAACGCTTTCTCCAGAGAGAAAACACACATCAATGGTTTGCTCAACTCCTTCAACCTGAATTATCATTTGATCAATCGATCCACCTAAGCTTTCACATTGACTAAATTTTTTACGAATATCTTGGTGTTCTCTCAATGCTTCAGCGTCGTATATTCTTACTCCAAGATGAATCCCATTCTTATACCCGTTTTCGCTATTATCATCAATTATTACTAATTCATGGTAAATCACTTGATCCTCTTGAACAGATTCAACCGCATGAATTACCGTATTAATTGCAGTGAAGCTTTTCTTGTCTTTCATTTCCAAGTGATAAAAAAAGTAGGCAGCTCCTTCTTCAAATTGGGATGCCCAGCTCTGCCCTGCTAAAGTAATTGTAACAATAACAAGGCATGAATATAATAACGTTTTCATTGCTCTCTCCTTTTCTTTGGCACTATGCCAGATTGTTTTTGTTGGGCCCCATAATATCTGAGAACAACACTAATACCTAAACAAATTTTTATACCGTGTACTTTTTTCCCAACTGATCTTTTCTTTATACATCAATGGAAAGAAGTGGTTTCTATATATGATCATAAAACTAATGAGAAGCCTCTTTAGAGATTACCAAGCAATACACCTACAAAAAACAGACTTATTGACAGAAACCACAACCGATAGCCCGTTTTTCTTCCCATCCGACAAGACGATGCCAACTCTTGGTCGGCGGGACAACTACGAAAACGGTTTTTTAATAGGATAATACCATTAATGAATATGAATAGGCCACTTAAACACCAAACAATCAGCTTATGCTCCGAAAGTAACAACAGAACCGGAAAAACACTCCATAGACTAACAAGAGAGGAGCCAAAACCAAGGGTAACCATAAGGGCAGGTAATCCACAACAAAGCAGCGTTGATCCAGATAACAATAAAGTTAAATAGCGAATCATCTGATTTATTCCTCAACAAGTTGGTACCCTGACTGCTCCAACTTTTCACGAACCTCGTCTTTGGTGAGCTTTTGTCCTTCTTGAAATTCGAGTATAATCTTTTTTCGATCAAGATCCACTGTTACCTTTTGTATCCTAGGATCTTGCTTAAACTTTTTTTCAATGCCTTGAGCACAAAAGGAACATATCATACCCTTTACTTTGTATTCATCTGCCAAACCATTTTCTATCGAAATTGCAAGTAAAAAAACAATAATAAAAACTACATTAGTAACATATATTTTGGATTTTCTTTTTATTTTCCTCTGCATATTGCCCCCCTATTATTTTGACATTCTTTAAATTTTTTTAAAAATGCATCATAAAATTAAAAATAGCGAAACCCTGCCAGGCCCAGCCTAGTTCAAAAAGAACGTTTTTAAAATAAAAACGCACGATTTGACGCCATTCCTGGAAAGAAACCCCCATACTCATTCGCTCCAAAATAAGCCACGTAGAAAGCTCATTGTAGGAACCAAAATAGGGAGCCAAACCAATTCTCTGTCGACTCATGTAGTTGATATCATC
>JANWYU010000210.1 GCA_025055135.1 Pseudobdellovibrionaceae bacterium
AATCCGTCAGAGTATACATTAGCGTTTTGATTCATTTTTCTAGCAATACCATTATTAATATCTAATCGGTTCCTATGTAAGGACCCATGAACCAATATTCCTCCTCCATTGTTGTTCATTGCAAAATTCCACATAGCAAAAGCTCCTCGGAAACCATCCATAATTGTATGGCACCCTTTGCACGTGGTAAGATATCGATTAGGATCACCGCCAGGATTACGGTCGATATCTCTTCCTACGTGGGAATCGTTAGCTAGGGTGTCAGCAGCTAATTCCATTGGAGTGCATAGGAAAGATCTTAGGGCATATTCAACCGGTCTTCGGTTGGTTCCTGCTACCAGATGTTCTCTTCCCCAGGTGTAGGAGGTTAACAAGCCGCCGGGATCTGGATTAGGAACCACGTTATTTATTGTCGGATTGTTGTTGACGGGAACGTCTAAAACCTCTTGGGGTACTCGTACTAAAATGGAAGCTACATTCAGACGATAAAGGTTGTTTTCAATATCGAGATAATGGTTATTTGAATTTAACCTATCGTTTATCAAGTTGTTGCGAATATTGATTCCTGCAGGTATGAGAGTTGGGTTGGCAGCATAAAGAAAATTTCCAGTGAGCATTTGTCGTGCATCTAAATTGTCTCTTACAATCCCTATAACCGTGGCACTAAAATCATTAAGAGGGCTACTAACTTCCTCTGATCGAACAGCCATCCGAGTCGCGAAATTTTTTACTGATACTTCATAAAATACATCTAAGTTATAAGTTGCTCGTCTTAAAGCAGCCTTTCGCATGGCGGGATCTCTCATTTGATTAAGAATTTGTTGGATTTCCGAATTATTCAGACTGACTTTAGATCCTAAAAGTCGTTCCAAAACTTTCACATCCTGGGATGAGATTTGTGCATAGCCCAGAACGACGCTCATTATCATTACGCTCAACAGAGTGATATTTCGTAATTGAGTAATCATAAGTCCCCCCCTTTGAGGCATAGTTTAAAGGAATAGGAAGGGCGAATGAAAAAAAAAAAAGCTATGAGTGCATATTGATACAACAGTCGTTTAGATGTTTAACAGTGCCTGTTGCAATTTGAGAAAGCAAACACAGATAATTTCCTAAAGTGTTTAATTATTTGTTAATAGTGTGTTTCATTACTTACTGGGACTGGTTTAGCACTCGTTTTATAGTGTTGCCATCGAAGTCCAATGGGCACCTTTCGCCATTGGATCAACTGGCCTTTCTCCAAAGATAATGGGGATGAGCCTTTTGCATCTTGGAGGATAACTCCAGTCAATACCCACGCCTGAGGCCAGGCCTCATCTGTTTTGAAAAAACGTAGTGTTGTGTTTTCATCAACAACAAAGTCACCGCTAAAAGGTTTTTGAGAGACCAAGTAAGAAGATGGGATCCTTAATGGCAAAGTGTTACCAGATTCATCATATTGACAGGTCCAATCGATTTCGAGCTCTACACTTTCTCCATGAACATAAACTCCTTCCCCTTCAAATAAAAAGGTGATTCGTGGGAACTCTTCACACAGTGAAAAGGAATCGTTGAATGTGGGATCAGAAAACAAAATAGAGGGGAATAAAATTTCAGAAAAACCTTCTTGATAATCAATGATTTGAAGGGATTGGGAGATTTTTTGTAATAAGGCTTCTTGCTCCTCAGGAGACTGAGGAAAACTCATGGTGGGGAAGGTTGCGGGGACTCTCTTTTTTTGAAAGTCGCGGAAGACCTGCCAATCTCCTCCCACCAACAAAAAACCCATTACAGCCGGAAAAATAAAAATCAGTAAAAAGAAAACATAACCAAACCGAGTCATCTCATCACTCTTGTTACTATTATTATTACTATTATCTTTAATCGCGACTATAAGGTCACCGGTTTTTTTAAAATATTATTGAAATGGTAAAATAATGCGACTAGCTTCCTGTTTTACCAGGACTTTGGTCAGTAAATCGGTGAAGCGATGGGGATTATCTAAGGGGCTTCCCTCACTAATGAGGGCTTGGTAATAAAGAAGTTCCAGCCAGGAAGCCTTCTCTTCATCTGTTTTTAATTTAGTAAGGTGTTCCACCATGGGATGATCTGGGTTTAGTTCAAGAATCCTCAAACTCTGACCAATTGGTGGGTAACCAGAAGAAACTTCGCCAATCTGTTTTAAGAACTTTTGCATATGGGGAGATAAAGATCCACTCTCCATGACCAGACACGATGGGCTTTTCGTAAGTCTTGAGGATAATCGTACTTCTTTGATATGAGGAAGTGAATTTTTAACCTGTTCAAAAAGGTTTTTAATGAGTTCCTCTTTTTCTCGGATACGCTCTTGTTTAATCCTTTTTTCTTCAATGGTATCAAAATCCAAATCTTGATCCATAATAGACTTCAAAGAGAAATTCTTATACTGGGTGAGTTCCCGAGTGACCCACTCATCCACGGGATCGCTCATGAGTAAAACCTCGTAATTTTTTTCCTGCAGTTTTTCCAAGTAAGGACTGTTCTGAATCCTTTCTAACGACTCTCCGATTAAGTAGTATATTTGCGATTGTCCCGCCTGCATTTGACTGATGTATTCATCTAAAGAAATCCATTTTAAGGTTTTGGAGGAGCGGAATAACAAAAGTTCCGCAATTTTATCTTTGTTACCAGGATCAGAAGGAATACCCTCTTTAAGGGTTGCACCAAAATTTTCATAAATTTTTTCATAGAGTTGACGATCTTTTTCTAACAACTCTTTAAAACCAGTAAAAATTTTGTTTAAAACGTTCTTTTTGATTACTTGAATTAACCGATTATTTTGCAAAATCTCACGTGAAACATTTAAAGGTAAATCAGAACAGTCCACTAGCCCTTTTAAAAAGCGTAAGTAGGGCGGGATTAGATCCTTATTATTGTCCATAATAAGGACCTTTTTAATATAAAGACTTAACCCATAATCATAATCTTTTAAGTTGTAATTCCATGGTTTTTTTTCAGGAACAAAAATCAAACCATAAAACTCTACGTTACCTTCCACACGCCAATGCCACCACTTTTGAGCGTTACCCCAATCATGACTGATGTGTCGATAAAAATCCTGATATTCTTCGTTTGTTACCTCTTGAGGATTTTTTTGCCAAATCGCCTTTTGGGAATTGATCACCTCCGGTTCTTTCTTTTCCAAGATCAGTTTAATCGGATAGGCAATGTAATTAGAATATTTTTTCACTAAATCTCGGATGACCCAATCCTGCCAGAATTCTTGAGGTTGTTCCTCAGCATCAAATGTTTTTAGATGAAGGGTAATTGTTGTTCCAGTTCCCTCAGGACGAGGGGCGTGAGAGATAAAATAGGAACCCTCACCGGTAGATTCCCAAATAACCCCCTGGCTTTCCCCCACTTTTTGAGTGTGAATAACGACCTTATTTGCTACCATGAAGGCTGAATAAAAGCCCACCCCAAATTGACCAATCATTTCTGGATTCTTTTTTAATTGTTCATGAAGTTCGATAAACCTTTTCGTTCCGGATTTGGCAATAGTACCAATGTAATCAACGACTTCTTGTTCATTCATTCCGATACCATTGTCACGAATTTTCAGCGTTTTTTCTTTTTCATTAGGTTCCAATTCAATGAAATAATCGGTAGCAGCCCATTCAGGGCGGGTTATTGCTAAGAAGCGCCTTTTATCGATGGCATCGGAAGCGTTGGAAATTAATTCCCTCAAAAAAATTTCTTTTTTTGAATACAAAGAGTGAACTACTAAATTTAGAAGCTGTTGAATTTCCGCTTGAAACTGATGTTGTGTTTTTGCCATGACGATACTCCTTGGCCTCGGGCCGCACCAGATAGTTTCGGTATGGAGTGGGATTTGTCAAGGGCCCTCTTACCACCAAAAGGGAATCAGGTCTTAGTAATCTGGTGCAACAAATTCCGGCTGAAATGGGTATCGATAGCTCTTATATTTTAAAAGGGCTAATGATTGTTTGCCCTTCTGGCTTTGTTTAAAGGCCCTTTCCCAAAGATGGGCTAAGTAAAGAGCCCCTCGTGCCATTTGCACTCTCAGCAGTGGGGCGAAGGTAGTCACACTGTCTCGCGCTGGAGCACGTATTGCAGGGACTTTTTGTTTATTTCCTTTTTCGTCTTTTTCAATTTTTTCCATCGAAGGTGAAATAACAGGATCAAGTTTATAGATTTCCGGTATATCCTGATAGCCAACTTCAGAGAACAGTCTCATGGATTTTAAGATATCCTTTTCTTTTAAAAAATTGTTCTTCTTTTCTTCCACTAATTGAGTGCGTATTTTTTTTGCTTCCTCAATTATTTGAGTAATCCAATCTGCTGGCAAATGGGCTACAAGATCATCTTCATAATAACTGTGAATACCCCCATGACCGGCTCGGTAACCATCATAATCAGCGGTAACATGAAATGGCTGGCTTGCATCACCCACAAAATGACCCATGACACCCAAAAAAACCAAACCTTTATAAACTCCCTGGTTAAAAGGAAGTTGTTCATCTTGTTCTTCTTTGCGGTTTTGGGGAGGGGGGAAATTCGTTGCCTTTTGCCACTCGTATGATCCTAAGCGGAAAAACTGTTCTGTCCGCCACCACAGTGATCCTAACTCGGATTCTAGGTTGGTAATGGTTTGCTCTGGGCGGAAGCGGTTGGGCTTGCCTTCAAACCTTTTTTTTAGCTTTTTCCAATTGGTGTCAATTTTACTAATTGGAAGGCCCAAAATTTCTGGGTCGATAAAATGGGTTGGGTCTCCGATCTTGCGAATATCATTGGGTAGGCTCTTCCAGTAAATATCAGGTACATTACACAGATGGATAATCATGGGGATGCGGGCTACTAAAAACTCACGAAGCTCATTGGATTCCACCAAATGAGTAGCAGCTTCACAAATAAGACCGTGTCCCCTCAGTCCCCAAGCTCGGCCCTCTGAAATATATCCCCAATTTAAAGCGAACCCCACTGAAAAGAATAGGTAGAAAATAGTAACTCGTATCATTTTCCTTTTTCTCCCCGTAATCTCATCATTCATAATCACTTTCATAATGACTTTTGAATATGTTATTTAGATTTTTAAGTACCTTTGGTAACTCACTAAGAGGTAGTGAGGTGGGGCCATCGCATAAGGCCTGATCCGGATTTGGGTGGGTTTCTAAGAAAATACCGTCCACCCCAACAGCCATTGCAGCACGGGCTAGAGGCCAAACCATTTCCCTACGTCCACCGCTACTTGATCCTGTGGCTCCTGGTAACTGTGTTGAGTGGGTGGCATCAAATATGACGGGGAAACCCAATTTCCGCATTTCCACAAGTCCTGTCATGTCATTAATCAGTCGGTTGTAACCAAACGTGGTTCCTCGCTCACAAAGTAACACTTTGTGGTTTCCTGATTTAACGGCCTTTCGGGCGATTGGCCCCATATCCCATGGAGCTAAAAATTGTCCTTTCTTGATATGAATAACCTTTCCGGTTCGGGCTGCTTCTACCACTAAATCAGTTTGGCGACTTAAAAAGGCGGGAATTTGAATGACATCAGCTACCTCACTTACTGGCCCAATCTGCCATGTTTCATGAACATCAGTGAGGAGGGCGCATCCCACTTTCACCTTTATGCGTTCCAGATGTTCTAGAGCCTTTTTCATTCCTGGCCCTCTAAAGCTTTCTAGTGATTGGCGATTGGCTTTGTCATAACTACATTTTAGAATCCAAGGAATCTTCAGTCGAGTAACAATATTTTTTATCTCCAGGGCCGTTTCCGTTACCAATCCTTCATCTTCAATTACGTCGGGACCTGCAAATAATACCCATTCTTTAGCAGATCCCCAAGTAAAAGTTCCATAAGGTGTTTCTAATGTTACTAAGTTCTCAAGTGGGAAAAATGTTTGAGTTTGGGAATTCATTAATGCCACTCTCCTTTTAATATGGTTTGATGGTTTCTACAGGTTGAAGCATACCTTTCTTACTGAATCAATAATATGGTCTTGCACTTGGTCGGGGAGATCAGCATAGAGAGGTAGGCTAAAGACCTCTTGAGCTGCCTGACGCGCCTTTGGCCAGGATTGATGGGATTGGGTCAGTCGCGACTGATACCAGGGCTGATCAGGAATAATTCTTGGATAGTGAATGTCTGTGGGAACATTTAATTTTTCTAGCTCGGAACGGATAAAATCGCGTTTTGGGTGGGCTAGAGTATATTGGGCCCAGACGGATCTACATTGAGGTAATACGTTCGGTAACCGAAGTCCTCGTGATTGCAAATCAGAAAAGCCTTTCTGATATTTTAGTGCCTTTAACTGTCGGAGTTCCATTTCTTTTGGATAGCGTTCTAATTTAGCTAGCAAAATAGCACATTGTAGAGTGTCTAGTCGTCCGTTTATTCCTAAACGGGTGTGATAGTAACGTTTTTCACTTCCATGTTCCCGAATTTGCTTCATGCGCGTAAACAGATCAGAATCATTAGTGAAGATGGCTCCTCCATCACCATAACACCCAAGGGGCTTGGCAGGATAAAAGCTGGTAGTCCCTACTGTTCCAAAGCTCCCTGAGTAACGTTGGTTTAATGATGCTCCAAAACTTTGGGCTCCATCTTCGATCAAAAAAATTCCCTTTTGATGGCATATTTTCTCTAAAGTTTCTAGGTCTGGAGTTTGTCCAAACAAAGAAACAGGAATTATGGCCTTAGTACGAGGCGATATGGCCTGTGTGACCTGATTAAGGTCAAGATTGTACGTCTCTAAATCGATGTCAACAAATACCGGAGTAGCACCTACAAGATAAATGACTTCGGCAGTAGCAACAAACGAAAAACTGGTGGTAATCACTTCGTCTCCCGGGCCAATCCCTAAGGCCATTAAAGGGATCAAAAGCGCATCTGTTCCACTTGCACAGGTAAGGGCATGTTTAACACCTACAAATTGTGCTAACTTTTCCTCTAGCTCTGTTACTTCTGGTCCGTTGATAAAGCGACCATGCTCTAAAACGGTTTTGATACGGTGAAGAATCTCTTGCTGTAGGACTTGGTATTGAGGCTTGAGATCTAAAAAGGGTATCATGAAACCTCCCATTTTACTGTGCTTTCAAGTTAACGTGACAGGAATAGCTTGTCATGAATGGGTGACAAAGAATGCGCTGCATTCAATAGTTTGGATTGCAGTGGGGGAGTGAGATTGCCAGTGGAGCAATCTCGGCTAGAATGTGACTTATGGCCTTTCCTCACATCTTTGCCGAAGTAGGATTGATTCTTATTTTAGTTACCGTGTTGGGTTTTTTGGCTTCGTTACTGAAACAACCTATGGTGGTAGCATTTATTATTTCGGGCATTTTGGTAGGTCCTGATTTTCTCAATATAGCAAGATCTATTGATTCATTAACGTTACTTAGTGAAATTTCCGTTGCCGTGTTGTTATTTTTAGTGGGTCTTAAACTGGATACCGAAATGGTTAATAAGTTGGGACGGGTAGCAGTAGCCACTGGTTTGGGTCAAGTAATTTTTACCTCTTTGATAGGCATTTTTGTCTGTCTGCTTTTAGGTATGGATTGGGTAACATCTATTTATGTATCAGTATCTCTAACTTTTTCCTCCACAATCATTATCGTAAAGTTACTTTCCGATAAAAAAGAAGTTGATTCTCTCCATGGAAAAATCGCTATTGGGTTTTTGATTGTTCAGGATCTTATTGTGGTTCTGAGTATGGTAGTTATTTCCCTGCTCAATTTTCAACGTGATTTACATTTTGGAGTGGGATTAGATTGGGCGAGGTTCATATTGTCTTTGTTTTTATTTTTTGTCGTTATGGTTGCTTTTGTACGATATTTGGCAAATCCAATATTAAAATTTGTATCGGTTTCTTCGGAATTAACTGTGGTTTTTGCGGTTACTTGGGCAGTGGGATTATCAATGTTAGGGGAATGGCTTGGCATAGGAAAGGAAGTAGGTGGCCTTATTGCGGGAGTAACACTGGCGGGTACCCCGGTGAGAGAGGTGGTTGGTGCTCGCTTGGCTCCTTTACGAGATTTTTTGTTGGTTTTTTTCTTTGTAAGTCTTGGCTTGGGTATTAAATTGGACATTTCATGGTCACAGTGGAAGCCGGCTTTAATTCTTTCTTTGTTCGTTCTGATTGGTAACCCTCTAATCGTGCTTGCTATTATGGGATTTATGGGCTATCGGAGGAGGACTGCTTTTTTAGCTGGTCTTACCGTTGCTCAAATATCCGAGTTTTCTCTTATTTTTATTGGGATGGGTATAAAATTAGGTCATGTAGATGAGACTGCTCTCAGTTTGGTTACTTTGGTAGGATTGATAACCATCACACTTTCGGTATATATGATTTCGTGGTCCCATCATCTTTATGATTGGTTGAATCCCTATTTAAAAATGTTTGAAAGATCCCATCCTTTCCGTGAACCTCAAGAAAAAGAGCAAAAAGATCCTGTTGATGGTTGGGGTGACATTCTGATTATTGGATTGGGTAAATATGGTAGTCAGGTGGCTGAGCAACTTAGGGCGAAAGGATTGCAACCTGTTGGCGTTGATTTTAATCCTGAGAGTGTCGAAGAATATCGGAAGAATAATGCTGGGAAGGCTATTTTAGCGGACGCCTCAGACCCAGAGTTTTTGTCCCATTTATCGAGCCATCCTTTTCGGGCCATTGTTGTTGCTTTAAGTGCTGACCCTGCCGTTTTACAAGAGTCGGATACGCCGGCGGTGATCATTAAAACATTTCGTAGCTTAGGATTTGAAGGTAAGATCTTTGTTCGTTGTGATGAAAAAAAATTGGGAGCTGAGTATATGGCATTAGGCGCGGATTATGTACTATCCCCCTTTTCAGATGCTGCTCGGGCTGCAGTGGATTTTATGGAAAGG
>JANWYU010000231.1 GCA_025055135.1 Pseudobdellovibrionaceae bacterium
GCTCTTAAATATTTTGGTGACATTCCAGAGCCACGTTATTTGTACTGTTACTTAGCCCAGGCCCCTTCCCATGCACGTCTCGGATTGATGAGTCTTTTGATGTTACTATTTAGTTTGATTTCTCATTTGAATAGCGTCAAATTAAAATACATGGATTTTCTTTTACAATCTGCTTGGGCAAAAAATTTTGGATTAGCCTATTTAACTCATTTTATTTTGCTCAAGGTTTTTTCCATTTGGAAACAGGAGGTCAACAAAGTGCCTTACTTGTTTGATATTTTTGTATTCCTCAATGTACTTTTGGTGGAAATCACCATGCACCTTATTGCAAAAATCGGTAAAAAGAGGGGGGGTTATTCTTTATGAAGTTCTTGCACGAAATCGGCTTTCTTATGATTAGGTTATAATTTAAGTTTTTGGTTGGGTAGCTGGCAACTGCCCCCTCAGCAGATTGAGTTCAAAAAGAGCTTTAAACTTGGCGATATTACCAGTGAGAAGGTGGATCAGTTTTATTGGCGGGAAGTGGCATATATGAAGCAAGCGGCTTTTTAGTTTTTGATAAAAAAGGCGATGTTTTTTTTATTAAGAACAAAAACGGCCAATTAAAGCCCATAGTGCTTGCACAGGCTAATCAGCAGGTGCGAGAGATTTTGACTCAGCCTAGAATTGCGGAGTTAGTTGGTTGGGCCAAGGATACCCCTTTGGATCAAGGATACCTTTGGTCCTATAAGACATTAGAAGAGGTGTTGGCAGAAAAATCCGGATACACCTTTGTGTGGGCCAAGGATTTAAATTTATTAAGGAAGGACGATTTAAAGACCCCAATCCGTTTTACTGATACCGAGAAGGAAAAATTGCGTGCCTTTGAATCACAAAAAATAGTCCATGATTCGAGCATATATCCGGTAGGTTATTTTGAATGAAATCAGAATTGTTACCCAAATCGTTCGCGTGACGAGTTGGCTCGTATAAAACTATATCAAGGATCTGGCGATTCTTTCCCACTCCTTCAGGGTTGGGATGATGGGGGGAATTCTTTGGTGATGGTATCTTTTGTAAAGAGGGATCAGGAAAGAAGAAGTCAGCAGTACCATGTTTTGATTTTTGCTGAGACAGATGAGTGGCTCAAGATTAAGCTTTTTGCACGCGCCCCCTCCTCCTTTTGTGGGTAGTGATTACATGGTTGCTGGATGGGTCAAAAAGAAAGAATTGCAGGTTCCCACCCGTTACTTATCCCCAATTGAGTCAATCAAGTTAATGGCTAACCTTTTAAAGGAGGGGCGTTTTCGGGAAATCAATCCCGCGTTTTCGGGAGCAGACGCTCTGGAGAAAGTGGGAGCAGACCTGCAGAAATTAAATGAATTAAATTTTGTGGTTCATTTCTATTTGTCGCCTCAAAACGATGGGAAGAGTCAAACCCAATGGAAGGATGGCGTTTTGTGGGTGAAAATTTTTGTTAATGGAGATCAAGAGCCGAGTGACCCAATAACGAAGGAGTTTGTCATAATTGGTTGGATTCCTTACTTTGAGAGCAAAACAAATAGGCCAGTGATTCGTTGGGAACCTAGAGAGCGAATTATAGTTTTGTTACCACTGAGGTGCGGAGCCGTCGGTAGCACGAAGGTT
>JANWYU010000015.1 GCA_025055135.1 Pseudobdellovibrionaceae bacterium
GGCATTAGTGATGGCACTCTCTGCAATGATCTTAGTTGGAGCATCTTGTGCTCGCAAATCAAAGGATATTGCCACAATCCCCAATCCAACCAATGTACAAGAAAAAGACCAATCCCTTCCTGATCCCAAAAAAGATAAGGAACAGCAACCATCAGAAGCCAATAATAACATTGAGGTGGCCTTGACCCAGTTACACGGTGATCACGTTAAAAAATTGATTCAAAAAATTACTGAAAACCTTAGTGAAGCTAATAAAGGGAAAGAAGCTTTGGCTCAAAAGTTCGCTAAAGATTTATCAGATATTAACGTTACCATCTTAAAAAATAACAAACACGGTCAGGTACAGCAACAGCAAGTCACATTAACCGGATACTACAATCAAAAACCATTTAAACTCATGGGACAGCTCACCCCCAACCGCACAAGCCAATTAAGGAGCGATAATAAAAACGATGATCTGCAAGCCCAGCTGGTATGTCTTGATAAAAACAGTAACACCTGTTTTGTAAAACAAATAGAAATCTTAAACCAAAAAGATCACGTGCGGGCTGTGATTTTAGTTGAAACAACAAGTGGCACCGTTGAGTCCTTTTTCCCCTTTGGAAGCTTTGTCACTATTAAGGAATTTATCGATTTATTCCACTCGACTTATTCTACTAAAGAAAAACGCCTAATCTTTCCCAATCTCAAATATGTTATCGTTGAAATTGTTTCTATTATGGTAGGCAAGAACATAAAGTCAGACCAAATAAGCTTTTTGCGCCTGATTTATGTTGGCAAGAGGGGACAAACGATTACCACCAAAACTGCTGAGAGGATAAGAACAGAATCCCCTTTCACCAATCCAAAAGAGCTCGATTTCTTCTTTAAATTAAAGGCGGATCCGAAATATGGCGGTTTAGAAGAAATTGCTAGAAAAGTAGGCGGTAAGCTCAATTTGGCCATCATGAACGATATTACAGACATGACACTATCGATCTCTCAACAGCGAAGACTAGTGTCCCAATTTATTATTCAAAGTACAAATTTGGTAGAGGTTGTATTGGGTAACCTGATGACCACCGAATTGCGCGATAACTTAAGCTTACAAAAGTAACCACCTAACTGAAACTAAACGTCCAAGTCAATCCAAGTAACCCCGTCTCCTCCTTCGTCAGCCTTTCCCATACTCCATTTCTGAACGAAGGGGGATCGGGTCAAATGGGCACGCACCGCCTTTTTAATAGCCTCCGTTCCAAACCCATGAATGATCTTCATGCGATTGTGACGGAATTGTAACGCACGATCAATAGCTTCGTCCAATTTACTTAAAGCCTCGTCCACGGAAAGCCCACGCAAATCCAAGACCAAATCATCTGGCGATGGCGCTACCATGATCCCTTTTTTGCGTAACAGATTGCGAGTGGTGTCTTTTTCTTTAGAGGCTCTTTCAATCTCTCCCCAATGAACAGACCAGCGCATAGAATCAATCAGAACTGTTACTTCTCCTTTTGGATTTGGCTCACTTTGGACAATCCCTTCCCGATTCATGGCGCGCACAAAAACTCGAGTTCCCGCAGGAAAATGCTGCTTGAATGTTTCTCGAGTTACCACAGAAGCCTCGGGATCACTCATTCCCCGCGCTACACCCAATCCCCGTTCTGAAAATGATCGGACCATCTCTGGCAGAGCTGCCTTAATTTCCTGAGCCCGACGATGTCTTTCTAACACATCCCTACCTCTCAGTTCCGCCATTTGCTGATCAATTTCTTTTCTTATAGAATGAAGTAGTTGCTCTATCCTGATCTCATTTTCTTGTTGTAAGAGACGATTTTTCTCTTCCCATTTCTTCTTTTCTTCTAAAACCTCCTGACGAGCCTTTTTTAGTCCTTCCTGCAGTTCAATAAGTTGATCCCGTAATTGACGTGACTCCGCCAACATTTTAAGGCGGGTTTGGGTTTCTGGACTTAAAAGCTGGTGGGCACGTTCAATCAATCCTGGATCGACACCCATCCTTTTGGCAAATTCTAAAGCCAAAGACTGACCAGGAATTCCTGGAATAAAATGATAGGTAGGACGACCCTCCTTTAAGTCAAACTCCAAAGAACCAGGTAACACTCCAGAGTCCTCAGACCAACCCGACTTTAATTGGCTTAAATGGGAAGTGATCACTGCATAAACCTGATTGCGAGAAAAACGCTCAATAAAGGCTCGAGCCAAGGCCGCCCCTTCTTCAGGATCGGTGCTGGAAG
>JANWYU010000018.1 GCA_025055135.1 Pseudobdellovibrionaceae bacterium
GCAATCTCATCCACCAAAATAAGATAAGAACTACCCTCGAGCTGACTGGCTTGATTGAGCAATTTAAGATGAGCGGCAAAAGTAGAAAGTTCTTGATTGATGGCTTGAGAATCGCCAATCCCTACTAATATCTCGCTAAAAAAAGGAACTTCCGCACTTAAAGCGCAAACTGGTAACCCACATCGCGCCATTTGACAGGCTAATCCGATGGATTTTAGTAACACCGTTTTTCCACCCGCGTTGGGCCCCGACAAAAGCAAAATCCGCTTTTGAGTATTAAGTTCTACGGTATTAGCCACCGGATTTTTGCCATGAAACACCATTAAAGGATGGCGCAAGCCTTCAAGACGAAGCAAACTACCGGAACTCCAGGTAACCCTATGACCCTCAACACGACGACTAAACTGAGCTAATGCAAAAAGCACATCATATTTCAACATAAGCTGATGGGCCTTTTCCAAAGGACCAATGAAATCCCTCAAAAAATTAGAAATCTGTAGCAAAAGACGTTCAATCTCCTCTTCGATTTCCACTTCAATTTCCCGCAATCGATTATTCAAGGAAATAGTTACTTCTGGCTCCAAATATACGGTTTGTTTCGTTTGACTTGATCCATGAATCACGCCCGCAACGGCATGCTGCCGACCACTTTTCACAGGTATGACCCAACGCCCTTCACGAGTCGTAACATATCGATCCTGCAAATAATCGTGAATATCATATTCTTTAATTAACTGATCCAAAACCTGGTGAATTTTAACCCGCAAAGACTCCTTTTCACGAATTAATTGATACAATTTTTCACTAGCGTCACTGCGAATATCGCCCGAGGGCATTATAATCTGATCTAAAGCAGAAAGAACCCCCTCACCATCCAGCCCTACACCCTCAACGGAAAATTCGGGCAAGGGTTTATCTGTTACCAAATCCACCAGAGTTACTAAGGCTAAATACTCCATACAAAAAGTACGGGTGTCCTTAAGCTCCACGGGACGCAAAGAAGCCCCTTTTTTCAATCGCAAAAACCAAGGATCAAACAAATCCACTGACTCCAACTGTGGACGCCCATGATCTAACCATCCCATTACCTTCAGGATCATATCTCGGTAACGAGAAGCTTCCTCAGGAGTCGCTAAAGGGGCCAATTTTTGAATCAAAGATTTGGCCTTTAAACTTGTGGCAAAATGCTCCATAAGATGCAAAAGTTCATTCCAGTCTAAATTAGTCATGGACCCTCTCTTGATTCCTCATGTTGAGGTAACGCAAAAACCACAACCCTATTAGGATAAGTAACATCACCATCAAAATCATAATTTCCCGGTAACGAACAAAAAAGGTGGGTTGATCTTGATGATAGAGTCGAACTGTTACCACCTCCGACCAATCTTCAAAAAGAGGCGAGCGCGTATAAATCCTTCCTGCTCCATCGATAACCGAAGAAAACCCCGAGTTTGTTACCCTAATTAAAGTCAGGCGGGTTTCAATAGCCCGCGCCAAGGTCATGTATAGGTGCTGATAGGGTTCGCCATAAGGACCAAACCAGCTATCATTGGTAACATTGACGATCATATCAGCCCGCCATCGAGCCACTTGATTAGAAAAGCTGGGAAATAAACTTTCGTAGCATATTTGCAATCCTATTTTCCAACCATCCAAAAGAAATATTTGGGGTCCAACCCCAGCACTAAAGCCACTACCCGCGGGATTATATTTGCTTAGGATTGGGAAAACATGGGCCAACGGGGTATATTCACCAAAAATTAACAGTTTTGTCTTCTGGTAAGGGGGAGAAACCATCAAACCCTCTTTAGAAAAGGCAAAAAGAGCATTAAAATCTCGGCGGGGAAATCGCTCCATGGGATCAGAGGAAAAAGCTCCCAAAATAATAGGGCGCTGAAGAACAGGTAACCGATCATAAAACAATCGAGTGTGCTTACGGTACCGATTGTGTTCATCTAAAAATTCGGGAATGGCAGCCTCAGGCCAGATAAATAATTGAACATCCGGGCGGAGATCCCTCAATTTTAGAGACATGTCAAAATACTTTTGAATCATGTCCGGAACATGATAACCCTGCTTTTCCGCCTCCACCTTTTCACTATTACTCACATTGCCTTGCACCAACCCCACTTTTAACGTCGAGTAGGAGCGCTTGGCAAAAAGCTCCCCCCGCCAAGAACCTGTAACACTTAAAACCACCCAAAAAAGTGCTACCACCAAAAGGCCAACCCATGTGGGAAGTTGTAACCATTGCCGCCACTGCCGCCGCCCCTCGCCCTCCTTGTTACCTAAGCTGAGGCTTATACTATAAGCAAGACCTGCCTGACTTAATAGAATGAGCAAACTTAAACCTTCAAAGCCAATCCCATCGGCTAATTGAAAGGCCGGTATACGCGCCCATATCAGAGAATAAGCCAAATTCCATGGAAAAATCATGGGCCAAAACGTTTCTAAAGCCCAAAGACTTAAAGCAAGATAGAGATAGGTAACCCCCTTCGACCAT
Source organism: Pseudobdellovibrionaceae bacterium (assembly GCA_025055135.1). GTDB lineage: Bacteria > Bdellovibrionota > Bdellovibrionia > Bdellovibrionales > Bdellovibrionaceae > JANWYU01. The sequence goes on from JANWYU010000018.1 coordinate 2,504, forward strand.
CGCCATCGCCCGCGAAGAACATGCACAATTACTAAGGACACCGGGATATGAAGATGTACTAATGCCGCAAATAAAATGAGGGCCAGAGCCGCTAACGGCAAGGGCAAGTAACCAAATTCTCGAGAAACATGATAAATCCAAAAAAAACCAATCAAGGAAAGAACAAATTGGGCTAACCAACCTTGCCCAAAAACCCGTCTTAAAGATGGCGTTCCCTCTACCACATATACCCAAAGGGGGACGTAACAAAAAAACAAAGCCCAAGGAGGAAATGGAATATAACTGGTACCCACCATTAGCCCACTGGTGAGTCCAGGAAGGAAACCCTTGAATGTTTTCCAAAAGCGACCCATGATGGAATAAGTATAGTCAGAATTTATGGAATCGAGCAAAGGTGGATTTTTTCAGCGCTCATACTTAAAACCCTTATTTGTGGACATCCGGTGCCCAGAATGTGAAAAGCTCTATCGACTGGATACCCGAGATCTTATTTCTGATAGTCCCCATTTTGATTGCATTGTTTGCAAAACAACCTTTACTGTTACTCCCGACCCCCAATCCCCACGAAATTTAATTTCTAAATCGGTCCACAAACAAATCAAATACCAACTCATCGATCTGGACACTATTAACACAGAAGCTGTTAAGCTCTGTCCCAAATGCCACAAAATTAACCCCAAAAAATCCAGTGAATGCCTACATTGCGGGATTATTTTTGTCAAATGGGAGCGCGCCCAGCGAGGAACAGGATTGTTACCCGGTCTTATCAAAGCCTGGGAAGATTTGATGAATGATTACGACAATATGATGAAACACTTGGCCTTTGTCGGTCAGTGCGAGGAGTTGCAGGCCCTGCCCTTAGCATTAAAAAAATACGAAGAATTAAAAGCCCTTCAGCCCAGTGATCCTATCGCCAACAAAATGTATCAAAAGCTAGTCTTTAAAATAATCAACCATGAAAAGGTTACTACAAAACCGTGGGTTAGCTTTCTGTTTCGCAAAACCATTTGGATTCAGTTTTTTCAAATCCTTTCTTGGGGATTGCCTATTGTTTTTATTATAATCGGGTTACTGACTCCAGGCTTACGCAATATTATTGGATTTGGTAGCGCCTGGCTTTTCTTAAGAGCGGCCATTTATTTTTTCTGGCGGCGTTCCTGATTTTTCAAGAATGGCGTTATAAGCCACATCAATAATGTCAGAGTGGGTATGGGTTTTTAACTGTTGATAGGCTTGAAAAACCCGTTCCAAATCCGCTCCATTGGGGACCCCAAGGACCTCATAGGCATCAAAGGTATGGCCATTGTATATGAAAAAAACCTGAAGGGGGCGAACGGGTTGGCGACGCTCTGATAAGAGAATTTCCTGGGTCGTTGAATCCATGTTACCTAAGGAGGTTGGCCGTCCCTCTGCTTTCAAATCTAAGGGCTTGATATGATCCTGCAAAGTAGCGCGCCGCCCCCAACGAAACAACAGCCAAAAAAAGGCACCAAGCCCCACAGTCACCAACCAAAAAATCTCTTGGCGTTCCCCCATAAATTTGATTATGTCCTAATGGAATGAAAAATCTCAACATAAAATGTTACCAAGGAGATATTTTATGTCCGCCTCCACCACCACAAACCCCTTTCATCAACAAAAGCCCATACCAGGCGTAAAAACCATTTTGGCGGTTTCTTCAGGAAAAGGAGGGGTTGGGAAAAGCACAGTAGCAGTCAATTTGGCATCGGCTTTAGCTCAAACTTGGAATGTTGGCTTATTAGATGCAGATATTCATGGACCTTCCGTTCCCCGAATGACGGGAACATTAGCAGAAAAACCCAACCTTAGCGTTGCACAAAAATTGGTACCCATTCGCCGATGGGGCATGCAAATCCTCAGTATTGGACACCTAGTCGATGAAGACTCTGCCGTTATCTGGCGAGGGCCCATGTTATTTAAAGCCTTGGATCAGTTTTTTTTTGATGTGGCTTGGGATAACCTAGACATTCTCGTAATTGATCTACCTCCCGGCACCGGAGATGTGCAACTAACGCTGGCTCAAAAAATTCCAGTAACCGGGGCTATTTGTGTTGGAACGCCTCAAAATGTTGCCCTAGCCGATGTGAAAAAGTCGATTGATATGTGGAAAAGAGTGGGGGTAAAGGTTTTAGGAGTCGTAGAAAATATGGCCTTTTTTGTTCATCCCGACACAGGAGAAACCCTAGATTTATTCCCACGGGGTGACCTTTTGGGTTATTTGGATCAAATGAAAATCCCGCTTTTGGCAAAAATTCCTTTTTGCCCTCAACTAGCAAAACTGTGTGAGGCAGGAATTCCGTCACCTGAGGTAGGATCATCAATTCCTCCCTCAAACAGGCAGGAGAAAGAACCAGCTCAGATTTTTAGGGAACTGGCGCTGAAGATTGGTGCGGCTTTGTCTCTTTCGACTCCTTCATCAACCTGCGCAGCCGATTGATCTGTAATTCAATGTTTTGAATCTCTAAGGTATATCGCCGCCCTTCTTCTAAAAGCTTGTACTGAATGGCTGGATTTTCGTTTTCCTTTAAAGCTAACTGAAGAAGCTCTAGCTGCTTTTGAACTTTTTCAATCTGCTGATTTAGCTTCTGCTTCTTTTCCAACAAAGAGGCTAATTCCGCCTGTAAGTCGGGGACCGGCGGCTCTGACCTTTTCTTTGACTCCCAAAAAGTGAGATGCTGCAAGGGAAAGCGAAAGCTCTTAAGAAATAAATAAAAATCATTTTTGAAGGAATGAAGTAATCCTTTTGGTGATACATGCTCCATATGTTTCATGCTAGCACTCTCCTCACCCACACGCTATTCCCTCAGGGCGCCATGCATTATTTTCATCAAAATCACTGACACAGCAAGCCCCCCAAGAAGGATCAGGATATTCGTGACCCACCCTTAATACATGAGTCCAAGAGGATAACGCAGTCGCTTCGGGGAGAGACACGCCCCAAACCCGATGGACCATCGAAGCAGTGTCCAGTAAGCCGCGCCAATTTAAACCCAATTGGGGGTAATAAATCGGCGCGTCAAACCCCCAAAAAACAGGTATTTTTAATTTAAGCCATTCATAATAGGGACAAAATACCAGGCTTTCATCAGGTAACGAGATGTCCTCAAGTGATGGATGTTGACTGGACTTAAGGAGCCCCAGATCCGCTAACCAATGACACGGCTGGGCATGAATAACGAGATTTTTCTTTTGAAAGCGCGGCAGATCACGCTTTTGAACCCATTCCACATGTTCCAAGTGCATAATACCCTCACAACCTTTTTGGGCTAATCGCTCATAAATCGTGAGGGCTTGAGCTACGGCACGATCTCCAATGGTATGCAGACAAACCGGAATGTTCCTGGCCCAAATTTGGGCTATGGTATCCTCCAGTGCTTGGTCGGACCAAAGAAGGGAGCCGCAAAATGGGCCTGCGCCACAGGTCATGGCCGCCGTCTTAAATCCAATGGTACCATCTAAATAGAGCTTAATACCCCCAACCCTAAGGTGTGGGTGTGATGATTGGAATTTTTGCGCCTGCAATATCTCATCAATGACTTCTTCAAGGATTAAAAAAGGGTGGTATTCAAAATTTTGCACCAAATAGGTGTGCCACACCCCCCTCTGTTCTAGGGACATGAGGGCTTGCCATTGCTTCCAATTCCCTGACATGTCCCGCACATGAGTAAACCCTGCCTCTCTCCATAACTTTTGAGACTCCAATAAGAAAAAATCCAACTGCCCTTCCTGGCTCTGGAGAAGCTGTGTCCACGCCCAAATCCCCAACCCTTCTTGGAGAACAAAGTAATGTTTATTTTGAAATGGGTAGTGCTGTAAGTGCTGAAGCAACCAATCCGAATTTTGCTTCAGACGCAATAGCTTTGGTTGTAGGGCGAGATAGGCCGGCTCATTGATTAAAAGGGCATGGCCATCTTTGCGACTGAGGGCCAACCTTCGAGCTGCTTGCTCCTCTTCAAACTGGGAAAGCCTTTGTAGGATGAAGGTGAGATCAGTCCACCCCCATCCAAAAATTACAAAATCGTCCGAATTGCTACCACGTAATTGATTAAGGCGACCGAGCTCCCACTGATTTTGAGAGCAATCGATACCATATTTGAACACACTGGCAGCTACGAAGTGGGCATGACTATCATAACATCGCGAAATGGAAGCCATACTGTTTTGGCTACACTTCTAGCCTAGCGCGCCCGAGGCACTGGAGAAGAACCACCACCGGGGAGAGGCTGAGTACCTCCTGGAGGAATCGTTGGCATGGGTGGCCAAGCCGGATATCCTCCTGGTGGATTGATACCAAGCCCAGGAGGGGTAATGGGCGCATATCCATCATACATCATGGCCATTTGAACCTGCTGTATGCGGAACATTAAGGTGTACATCTCTTGAGTTAAACTCGCCATCACCCTTTGATGAGCCATATAATTTTGTAAACGCCTTTGTTGGGCCTGCATCATATTTTGGTAGAGTTGCATTTGCATTTCCATCATCTGTTGTTGGGCGTACATTTGCATTTGCATCGCCGACATCATCCCCATATCCATTCCAGGGAATGTTCCCGGGAAAAAACCTCCTGCCATGTTTAAACCTGGAAAATTTCCAGGGAAAAATCCTCCTAACATATTCATACCGGGAAACATTGAGGGAAACCCTCCCAACATATTCATACCGGGAAACATTGAGGGAAACCCTCCCAACATATTCATGCCGGGAACCAGTG
>JANWYU010000122.1 GCA_025055135.1 Pseudobdellovibrionaceae bacterium
ATGTTTGAAATGACCAAAATTATTTCAAAACATTTGTCAGAATAAATTAAGGCTCTTTAGTAACGAGTAAAACTGGACTTTATTTTCTTATAAAAAATCCGACTTTATTAAAAAATAAGTTCACATGGAGGTGAGCGTGGAAAAAATCAGTCGGATTTTGCCTGCAAGTCATCGCATATTAAAGGTTGATCATTCCTTAAATCATCCGGCTCGCCCGGGGGCTAGTAGTTTGGGTAGGCCGGATGGTGTGGTAACTGTTAGAGATCGAGTAACCATATCCGTCAGTGCTCCTGTTCCTGAGCAGCGCTCAGTTTTTGGAGAAGCAAGAAACAACGCTCCAACCACTGCTGAAGTCGCGGAAGATCCAGCGGTTTTCGGTTAGAATTGGTAACGCAGACGTGACCAAAATTCTCGCCCCCGCAATGGGCCCCATAGATGGGAATTGTCTAGGTGGTAGTGATTGCCATGAATATGCCAAGTAAGAGGCGGGTCACCCCAGGAATTTTGAGTAACATCAAAAACGTTGGTAACGGCAAATTCCCATTCTAAATTGGGCCAAAAGGTCGTTACTACTGTTAAATCTAATGTAAAGAATAATGGTGACTCTTGAAGTTTGGGATCAATTCCTACCGGTGGGTCGCCGAAATTTGGATCGAGAGGGTCATCAAAGCTTTGAATTTTGTTATGATAGTAGCGATAACGCCCATATCGAGACAACTTGCGCGGTCCAACGCCACTTAAGATTGCTCGATATTGCCAATGTTGGTTTTGGTAATTGAGCCTTAACATCAGGCGCTCTTCAGTCAGAGCAATGGGTGTTTTTAAGGTATAGCTCTCAGGAAGAATATGTTTTTCTATAGTTAAAGTAACATCTGTTACCTCTGCCAGATTCCAAGTGGTATCTAAAATCAAGGAATCAATAGTGTAATTTTCCTTGGCGTTTTGAAATAGTGTAGGTAACATGTCGTCGGCTCGATCTAATCCGTAACTTAAATTATTGAGGATGGATCGATTCCAAGTCAGCTCGATAAGTTGATTTGCTCTTTGGGATATCAATTGATATTGAAAGTTGTAAGAGGTTTCTAAAGAGTCTAGAGCGATCTCCATTCCGTTGTGACTGGTGCCATGCTGGCTTTCAAACATTATTAGCGGTGGTCTATAGCCAATTCCAGCTCCGACTGAGTGGATAAGGTTGGGGCTGATTTGATGAGTAACAACGGCTCGCGGTATGAGAATCGTCGCGGGAACACTTCTGGCGTGATGGGGCCAATGGGTTTTTAGTTGGGTAAAACGTAGGCTAAAGTCTCCTGTAAGACCTAAGTTTTGAAATGTTTTTTTAAAGTGGGTACATATTCCCAACTGTTGGTGATGGAAGTCGTCCGGTGGGTAGTGGAATTGGCCATATAAAACTTTGGACTGGGAGGAAAACTCTTCGGTTTTAAAATCGATCCCCCAAATGAAATCTAAAGAGCTATCTACTTTCAATTTGGATTTTAAAAAACCGGTTAGCAGTTGATCAGTAAACTGATAATCATGTCCATGAAAAAAAATAGAATTTTGAACATGGGTAGCGGTTCCGATTCCCCAATAACTATCCAGATACTGATTCCATCGGATGTCTCCTGTATAGGCCAGTTCCATTCGTTTTAACAGTGTCTGATCAAAAATATTTTGGGGTGACCCCAAATAGCGTTTTCTCACGTCACCACCTTCAAAATCAGAAGTGGTGGGTAACGAAGGTGGGGGATTTCCTGTAGCCATAGCCCCGTTATGTCCTCCTTGAGTGCGCCCAAAATACCACGAATATCGAAGACTGTGTTGTTGATTGCGTGAAGGATCCCATTGAACTTTTGTCCAAAAATGGGCCAAAGATTGAACGGGTAATTCCCATATTTTGTTGTCATCTGAGTCCCATCCGGGACTTTGGCGGATCTGCCCTGCCCACAACCAACCCAGTGAATCAGTTTTTTTTTCGCGATTAAGCCAAGTATATTCATACTCTCCACGGTGGTTTAATCCCAGGTTTATATCATTTTGGGAATAGTCAATGGGTAGGGTGTTCAGTGATACGGCTCCAGCTAAGCTTTCTGGTAAATCCATAGCCTGACTGGGATTCCAATAAACGTCAATATGATGGATAGCCCCTACAGGTACTAGGTCAAGCCCCCAGAAGCTAACTATTGATGACATTAAAGGCAGTCCATCGATAAAAAAAGAGGTTTGTTCGGCCCGATGGCCTAAAAGGGTCGTGCGACGGGATCCACAAAAACCACATGCTAAAAGAGAAGCAATCCCTTTTTGTTGGGCCAAAGCATTTGATAAATGGCTAGTTTCTATGGGATTGAGTTGCCGGGGGTGAATCTGGTAGTGGGCTCTTCTTCCTTCTTGATTTTCCTTAACGGAAAGTTCTGGTAACGTTATGGTTTCCGATATTAAAGTTACCGGGAACAAAACAATTGAAACCGCCACCCACGGATATAAGAATGACATACCAGAGGGTTTGTTGCCCTATCGTCAGGGAGAAACTCGTCTTAATGCATCACAGCGGAAATTATCGTAATGGTTGTGATGCCACCAGCGCAAATCATACCTGGTTAGGGAATCAAGGGTCCATGGTTCTAATTGTCTGAAATAAAGATTTAAAAACGATTTACCCACCCTCCCTGAAAAGGACCCAAGATCCTTTTGCCAAGTCAAATGAAATTGGGGAGGGGTATCGTTACCCTTTTTAAGCGGAATCATAACGTTCATTCGAACTTCCTCAAGATTTAATGGGCTCTCGGTATTGTGTTGAAAGCCCTGATGGTTTAAGGGTAAGGGATCAAAGGGATTGATTGGGTTTCCCAGTGAGTCGGTAACACTTAAAATGTGGATTTCACAGGGAGCTTTGTTATGAGCAAAAACCCCTCGAAATATCCATTGGATGGGGCTGGCCTTTGCAAATAAAGAAATC
>JANWYU010000137.1 GCA_025055135.1 Pseudobdellovibrionaceae bacterium
TCCTGATGGCCTTATTCGTCCTGTGGGAGAGGTGCCCAAAGAGCCCAGTGATCTTCCGCCCGTAAAATGGGAATTGGAGGAACGGGAGTTTCAGGAGGCCCAAACGCCGCAACGAACCCTAGCTCAGGAAGATCCAGTTCATGCCCATCGTCAAGGAGTCAACATTTTAAAGGCCATTAAGGATTTTGAAGTGGCCCTTAAAATTAATGATAAAGGAGGAATACAAAAGGCAATTGATCACCTGGATCTGGCTCTTCAACAAGTCACTCAGGCTCGCGCCCAAGTAGGGGCTCGGCTAAACGCCTTGCAACTTCATTGGGATAGTCTACAAAAGAATCAGTTGGACAATAAGATCATGACCTCCCAGCTAGAGGACGTGGATCTGTTTCAATTAGTCAGTGATATGAGTAAATCGGAAACCACGTTGAAGGCCACCATGGAATCAAGCTCACGCTTAGTTCAACCATCATTACTTGACTTTTTGAAATAACAGGAATAGGAAGAGCCCTAGTTTTTTAGGCTCTTTTATGGTCCGGTTTTTGATGATTAGAGGAGGACAATAGGTCATGTTAGTTTTGACACGGAAGTTAGGGGAAAGTATTGCTATTGATGATCACATTCGGATTCGTGTTGTTCAAATTAAGGGTAAGCAGGTTCGTTTAGGGATTGAGGCCCCAAAGGAAACCAAGATTCATCGAGAAGAGGTTTATTTGGCCATTCAAGAGGCCAACAAACAATCTTTAGCAACCTCTTCGGCGGGAGCCCGAAAGGCCAGTGAGCTTTTATTGAAAAAAGGGGATGTGAACGGAGAAAGAGAACAGCAACAGGCCCCACAAGAAGGGATAAAACCAGTTAAAGAAACCACAGCCGGGGAGCCTACCAATCCCAACAAGGGTTCAAATCGATAAATTCACAGGGAAATAGCAAATATTGCGCCCCGTCACTTTCAGAGGGCTAACCTTTTTTGAACTTGCCGTGTCTTTAAAGGTAGGGGCAGACTAAAAGAAGGGAGGGGCTCCATGGTGATTCAAACCACTCGTTTTGGTCAGGTGGAAATTCAAGATGGCGATTTGATACGCTTCCCTGAGGGGTTGGTAGGGTTTCAGGAGCTCAATAGCTTTGTGTTGTTGGAAGATCCATATGATGAAATCTTTATTTGGTTGCAGAGCACTCAAGAGCCAGGGATTGCCTTTCCTGTATTGGAGCCTGAGTTATTTGCTGATCATTACACGGCCCAATTAAGTCGATCAGATTTGGTGGCTTTAGATGTGATATCGGGGGATGTGTTGCGATCCTTTTGCATTGTTACCATTCCCGATGATCCCACGGCAATGACGGCTAATTTGAAGGCTCCAATAATTATTAATTTGCGGACTCGTTTGGGGAGACAATGTGTTTTACAAGACAATACCTTAGCTATTCGTGAACCAATTTTTGAAAAATTACAAAAAAGGGTAGTGTCCGAGAATTGGAAGCGCACTTCCTTTAAACAAGGTAGGAATACAACCTCAGTTAGCCCCATTGATATGCAATCCGGGGCTTCGAATCTACAGTCAGGAGTAACCGCTGCAGGTGACATAGAGGGATCGGCTCCTGTTCTGAGCGATGTGGCTCAGTAGCATTTTTCATAGATGGTCTTGGTTAATTATTGGGGTGCGACCCAAGACATGGGTAGCTTTTTTATCGCCCTTCTTAATAAGTGTTACCTTTATTGCAACACAATTAAAAGACGTGAACATCAATGGTTGGGTTCTTTTGAGCATTTTGATTTCTGGTTTATCCATCCAAATAGCCACTAATTTATTTAATGACGTGCTTGATTATCAAAAGGGAGTGGATACTGCAGATCGATTAGGTCCTCTTCGAGTAACCCAACAAGGATTGGCCAATCCCCATTCGGTTTTTCGTTGGGCCGTTGGATTTTTAATTTTGGCTTTTTGTTTCGGAATGTACCTTGTGTATAAAGGAGGATGGCCTGTGTTGGGAGTTGGGTTACTTTCTATGTTGCTTGCTTATTTTTACACAGGTGGTCCTTGGCCTATTTCGCGCTTGGGCTTGGGAGAAATCTTTGTCATTTTATTTTTTGGAATCATTCCCGGTTTATTTATTGGATTTTTGTTAACTGAGCGATGGTATGAAGAATTAGGGGGGTTAGGTTTTTTAACCGGATTATGGTCAGCTGCTTTAATTTTAATTAATAATTTGCGGGATTACGAGTCCGATCGTCGTGCCGCAAGAAAGACTTTGCCCATTCGTTTTGGTGTTACCTTTGGGAAAAAATTATTTTCTGGTTTGGTATTACTACCTTCTTTGCTCATGTCGGCTTGGGTAGGTAGCAAAAAAGGGGCTTGGTTAGTGTTACCTCCCTTATTAGTTATTCCGTCGGTGATTCAACTTATTGGTCGGTTATTTCGTGCTGAACCCAGCAGGTTTTATAATCAACTGCTAACAGATTTGGTAAAAATTCATTGGCGTTGGACCTGGCTTGTGGTTATTACTTTGTATCTATGTGGAATATTCAATATCAACCTTATCGATTAAGGCTTGCCATCCCCCACAGTCATAAAAAAGAACACGCTCTTGTTGGTGTGGTGATTTCATTAAGAGATGTTACCTTAAGTCGTGGTTATCGAATGGGATTTGCTGATCTACGGCCGTGGCCCGAATTGGGCGACTTGCCGCTAATGAACTATCAAGAAAAACTCAATCGGTATACGCAACGGCTGTGGAAGAAAATGGAATTATTGGAGGTAATTCAACTAGAGCAAGACCCCTTGTTTCGGGCAGTTTTAAGGAATCTGTGGGATTTTTACCGTTATGGGCCTGCTATACGAGAATGGATCCGGAAAAAACGTGGATGGCCTTCCTGTAATGAGCTCATTTTGGACGTAAAGGGCTTTTGGGCCAGAAAAGATTCATCATTTAGGACAATGAATTTTCGAATTCCTCAAGTGATTAAGATAAAATTAAGAGAAGGGGATTGGGAGAACCCATGGTGGTTGAAATTAAGTCGCCTTTTTCCTCGTGCCCGATGGCGGTTAGACCTTAATTGCAGTGGTAACCCAGAGGAGCTTTTACGGTGGATCAATCAACTAGAGCATTCTATTAAGCGAAGAATAGAATACATAGAAGATCCCAGTATTTATGACGAAGATGGTTGGCGTGCCATTAATCAACACATCCCAGTGGCACTTGATTTTGCTTTGGATTGGCATTCCGATACCTTTTTAAGAGGAAAAAGACGCAAGGCTTTTTCGGTTTTGGTTTTTAAACCCAGTCGTCAGAATGTTGATGAGGTTCCCGGAAAGGATATTCCATTGACGGTAACAACTCATTTGGGGCATTTTGTTGATTGGTTGTGGTCCTGGTGGATGTTTGCAAGGTTAAAGGACAAAGGTTATAAAGTGAATTCCGTTTCGGGGTTAACATACTTTTTTTCTGATGGCTTATGAAAAAGTTTTTTGAGTTTTTCCAGAGAAAAAAAATTTTTGTTCCGCCCATTTCTTCGGTTAACCTAGATCACAAAATGTTACCCGACGTGAATGAATTGGGACGGTTAGTTCCGTTGGAAGATGGAGATGATGATGCTCTTTTGGTGTTACCGAGTTCAGGAACTAGTCGACAGTTTGCTCATCGTTGGGTAGTACAAAGCCAAAAAAAATTTATGAACCAGGCTCAAGCGGTTGTGGATCATTTTTCTATTGAAGGGGGATGTCGGTGGGGTCTATTTATTCCTGCATTCCATGTGGGAGGATTAGCCTTAAAGGCGCGGGCCTGGCTTACGCAAGGAGAAGTGATCGACTGTTCGCAAAATAAATGGGATCCCATTAAGGCGGTGGAGTTGATTAAGGAGTATGATATTGCGTATATCTCCTGGGTTCCTACCCAATTATTTGATGTGGTTCAAAAAGGTTTAGAGGCTCCTTCAAGGATTAAGAGGGTTTTTATTGGAGGAGCCCGCCTTGAGGCTTCTATCGAAAAACGTGCCGAGGAACTTGGCTGGCCCTTGATTGTTACCTACGGTATGACCGAAACTAATGCCTTTTTTGCTTATCGCAGGGGTGGAGTATCGTCTTATCAGGTATTGCCTCAATATGAAATAAAAATAGAGGGTAACCATCTTTGGATTCGCTCTCCATTGCTCTTTAAGGGTTATTGGGAGCAAGGATGTTTTTTGGGAAAACAGGTAGATGATGAAGGTTTTTGGTTAGCACCGGATTTGGTTGATGGTAACAACGGGCATTTTTTTCGTGTTATAGGTCGATCTCAAGAGGATTACTTCAAATGTGGAGGTCGTGGTTTTTCAGCCTCTTTAGTGTGTTTGCGGCTTGCTGAGTGGTTTCAAAAAAATCATCTGTTATTAAGATGGGAAGGATTGGTATGTGAGGATCAGCGATTGGGAAACCTGTTTTGTTTGGTATTGGATAAAAGCTTTGCACATTATGAGATTCCCTTAGTTTCTTTTCTTAAAGAAGCATTTCCAGGTCTCAAATTTCGCCTTCATTTTATTGAAGAAGGGCAATGGCCTACCACTCCCTCTGGTAAAGTCCATTTGGCACAATTAAAACAATCAATTTGTCAGCAGGTGTGAAAGCTGTTACAAGATGTGATGATGTTACAAGTTAAGATTTACGACCAACGCGATTTTCCTTCCTATTTGCCGAAACTTAATCAGCTTTATGATGACCTATTCTCTGGAGGAAAGGGATTTCGAGCCTCTCTGGTAAGTGAGGTAGCACGTCATTTGTTGTTACCTGAAAAAACACAACTTCTTTTGGCACAAACGGTGGAATTTATTCATAACGCAAGCTTGTTACATGACGATTTGGTTGATCGTTCTCTTTTGCGCAGGGGAAAGCCTGCGGCTTGGACCAAATATGGACCGGAGTATGCGGTGTTGGCCGGGGATTATTTGTTGGCCAGGGTTATGGTTAATCTGTCTCAGTATGGTAATATTGATCTGGTACATTACACAGCTTTGGTTATTTCCGATCTGTTGGAGGGAGAATGGTTGCAGGATTCGTTGATAAACGATTTTGCAGTAACATTTGATGATCTGACTCGGGTTCACAATCTTAAGACGGCCTCATTGTTTAAATGGTGTTTTCGGGCGCCATTTATTCTTTCAGGGAGAATGGAAAAAGATCTTCATGAGTTATTGGAAGAGGCCGGTGCCTTGTTGGGTATTTTATTTCAGAGAGGAGATGATTTACTGGATTTTAATGTACGCAATCGGGAGGGAAAGGCGATTTTAGGTGATTTAAAGGCTGGATACCTAAATTCTTTTGGTTGTTTTTGTGTTTCACACTTGAGTCTTGATGGGCGGAAAAAAATTAGGGAAGTTAAAGATTTAGAGGGTTTTTACCGTTCTATCGGAGGAGAGGATGTTTTTAAAGAAAAGTTGTTACAGTTTGATCAAGAAAATCAGAAATTAATCGATCTTTATAAGCATTATTTGGATAAACTGTTGGAGTTATTTTCTGAGTCCCGACTGTTCCATTTAGTGGAGTTTTTAAAATCACTGCCGAAGCCATTGTATTGGCGTGAGTAACCCTGACCAACCCCCTGTAAGAACATTGAAATTGTAGAAAAAAATAAAAAATAGATTATGCTAAAAGGTTTTAAATAAGATGATGATGCAACAGTCTCATTGTGAACAGTTAAAAACGGTAAAGATGAATAGCCAAGAATATTTTCAGTTTTTGGGTGCTACCGAATCGGACGGTTCTTTTTGGATTCCTATTCATCCTATCAGCCATCAACGCAATTGGATTACCTTGCATAGGGTAACGACTTCTTCCATCAATGCCTTTT
>JANWYU010000214.1 GCA_025055135.1 Pseudobdellovibrionaceae bacterium
AACATTTTGGTGGGTAGCATCGAAGTTAGAATTTTCAATTGGGTAGTAGGGATAAAAATCTTGAGTTTTCGACTGAACGGTAGGACTTAAAAAAGCCGCTAAAATTGCACAAAAAACGATTAATTTTTTCATTAAAACCTCCTTTTGTTAATTCAAGGTTATTGCAATTGCATGGCTTATATAGCGTGGGACGATAGGTGGGGCAATACAAGATTTTATTAAGGCCCCGACCTTTAGGTTTTTCTGCGGTGATTCACTCTTTTACGATATCGATGATTTAGCTAGCAAAAATTTCCGCTGTAAATCCTGAATTACGAATAGTAATAAGTCGCGCTCATGGGCTTCCAGGTTATTTTCGGTTTTCTCTTGTAAGACTAAAAGAAGATCAATATTAAACTTAGCAAAAGTGAGATTCACTTCAGTGGTTTTGGTTGTTGGATCTTGCCAGTAACCCAGGTTGATTAACGCTTGAGTGGCAATTCCTGATACTAATGAGGTAAAATCAGCCTGAAGGTCACAATATTCGTCCTGTGTTTTCTTCATATTTTGGCTCCGCCTTTATGAATCATCCATTTTTCCGCCGCCATAGGTGGCTTCATAAAATTAAACGCTCGGTTGCAAAATCCGCTTCAGCCAGCGCCTGTTTTTAAAAAGAGGGTGATTAACAATAGATGATGGCAAAAGGGTTTCTAGTCGGGAAAACGTTCGCCCCTTTTTGGGTCGTTCTAAAGACCACGCATAAAGCTGTTGTAAAGCGAGTTTGACCTGTGCTTTATGGATACCATGCCATTCTGCCGCGTGGGAAAGGGCTTTTGTTTTTGATTTCTTCAACCAATAAAGAGGAGTTTTACCCAACAAATGCCCTAGCATAACGAGGAGCTTTAATCCGGGGCGTCCTTCGATTTCTCGAATCAGCTCCACTAAGTAGAGCAAAGCCACTGACAGAGTCCACGCAGGTTTGTCATGGAACAATTTACGAGCAAGAAAAATCTGCGGCTTGGAGAAAGCATAAATGCGATAAAACACGGTCTCTCGATCATCATCACACACGTAAAAATCTATGGATTTTTGGGTCCATCCAAATTTGCGCTCAAAAACAACTGGGGAAATTTTTTTCCACTCATTAGGTAGATCCTGAAATTCCCAGGATAGCCAGCGATAGATAAAAATGAGAATAATCAGGCTAAAAAGAGCTGATATCCACAATTGATTGAAGAGGTAGGTAATGGTTACTACTCCGATAATTAGACCCAACATGACAAAAAAAATAATAGTGAAAAAATACCTAATCATATTAAAATTATCGTGACTTGTCAGAGAAAAATCAATCCACACTTTGATGGATTCAGAGAAATTGGGGTGAGGAAATGGGTAGCGAAGTGACTATAGCCTCTCAAATGATAAATAAGGTAAGACAGGAAGCAGCTCGTGTTATTGTGGGTCAGCAAGAGATGATTGATGGGGTGGTGATTGGGTTACTCACAGGAGGACATGTTTTATTGGAGGGAGTTCCAGGCTTGGCCAAAACCCTGACCATTGCAACGATCGCCCGAACCGTGGCGTTACAGTTCCATCGGGTTCAATTCACTCCGGATCTTTTGCCTACCGACTTGATTGGGACTATGGTGTTTAATCCGAAAACTGGTGACTTTTACCCCAAAAAAGGCCCGATTTTTGCCAACCTGGTGTTAGCAGATGAAATAAATCGAGCTCCGGCCAAAGTGCAATCGGCTCTGTTGGAAGCTATGGCAGAGCGACAGGTTACCATTGGAGAGGTTACCTATCAATTAGAACGTCCCTTTTTAGTGATGGCTACTCAAAACCCTATAGAGCAAGAGGGAACCTATCCGTTACCAGAAGCCCAAATGGACCGCTTCATGTTTAAAATACATATTGACTATCCATCTCGAGCAGATGAGTTAGAGATCATTAATCGCATGGCTACCCTCTCTCATCCAGAGCCGCACGTTGTATTGAATAAAGAGGATCTCCTGCGTTGTACGGAAATTGTGGATACAATCTATGTCGATCACAAAATCAAAAACTATATTGTTGATTTGGTTATGGCAACTCGACGCCCACAGGAATATGGATTGGCACAACTATCTCCGTTAATCCAATTAGGATGTTCCCCGCGTGCGAGTTTGGCATTAGTGCGGGCAGCAAAGGGGCATGCCTTTTTGCAAGGGCGTGATTTTGTTACCATTGAGGATGTAAAAGCGATGGCCTATATGGTGTTGCGCCATCGTTTGATATTATCATTTGAGGCAGAGGCTGAAAATTTAAAGGTCGATGATATTTTGCGGAAGATTTTGAGTCACGTGGAGTCGGGTTAACCTAGTAGCAGTTGCTAATGAAGTTAAATTATTAAATTGAGAAGGTAACACTTCCCATGTCCCAAAATGCCGTTTCGGTTGAAATTCTTCGGAAGATTCGACATATCGAAATTGCTATTCGTAAAAAAGTGAATCAGATTTTTCAAGGAGAGTATCGTGCTTCATTTAAGGGGCAGGGAATGGCTTTTGCCGATTTTCGAGAATATGTTCCTGGGGATGATGTGCGTAGAATTTCGTGGATTGTTTCGGCTCGGACAGGGAAAACTTATGTCAAACAATTTGAAGAGGAGCGTGAGCTTTCTGTAGTCGTTCTTTTAGATGTGAGCGGGTCGATGAACTTTGGTACTGGTTTTATGACAAAAAAAGACGTTGCGGTGTATTTAGGTGCTACCCTCGCTATGAGTGCCATAAAAAATCGGGATTTAGTGGGCTTGTTATTATTTAGTGAGACTACTGATTATTGGCTACCACCTAAAAAAGGGCGCAATCAACTGATGCGCCTTATTCGGGATATGGTGGTCATTTCGGGGCGTGGCCGTCAAACCCGATTGTCTGCCGCCCTAACATTTTTAAATAAAGTCCTTAAAAAAAAATCACTAATTTTTATTATTTCTGATTTGATTGCCATGGGTGAATACCAAAATGACTTAAGCCATTTAACTCGTAAACATGAATTAAATGTGTTTTTAGTAGAGGATGGGATGGAGCGAGAATTAGGAAAACAGATGGGGTGGATCGGATTGCAAGACCTAGAAACCCAAGATGTGCGGTGGGTGCAGTTTTCTGATTACGAATTGAAAAAGAAGTATGCTAGTCACGTGGAGCATCAGAAGGGCGAGGCCATTAAAGTATTTCGATCTTATGGAGTTGATGTAGTACGTGTGCCTGTTGGTCCGGACTGGGATCGAGTTTTGATGCAATTTTTTAAAAAAAGAAGAGCTTAGTCATTATGGTAACTTGCACTGTTCAAAAAATAATAAATCCAGAGACTCCATTTCTTACCGTAGGAGAGAGATTTTTTTTAAATTGTACGGGGGAATCATTTTCAAATGAACCCAAAATAACAGTAGATAATCCCACTCATCCTTGGCAGATCAAAATCCTTTCGCAAAGGACGGTTGGAGATAAAGAATTACAGATTCAGGCTGTTTCGGCAATAGTTGGGGAGCATTCCATTACTGGTTTAAAAATTGATGGACAGCCAGTTTCTCCATTTAATTTGAGTGTGAGGAGTGTTCAAGATCCTCAAAACATTGTAACAATCCCATTTGCTCCGCAGATGTTACCAGCAGGGTATCCCCCTCTGTTTCCCATGGTAACCATACTTATTGTAATCGTTGGTCTATTAGGATTGCTTTGGTATCCCAGTTGGATGGTTCGCAAAAAAAAGAAAAAATATGCTGCTTTTTTACAAACAGTTAATCAACAGATTAGTCCTCTTGAGGAGTTTCAATTAAGTTTGTATCATACAAAACGACGTCTTTATCGCAACTCTCCATCAGAGTCTTCTTTGGATGATCAGTTTCTGCATCAGTTAACTGACGAATTTTTTCAATCAGTGTTGAAATTTCTAGGGAGAATATACAAAGAGCCTCTTGTATTTGGAGATTGGGATACCCTAACCTTCTTAGAGAAGAAAATTTCTAAGCGTTCTAATGCTACTCATGATGAATTGATACGGTTTCTAGAGGAAATAAAAAAAATACGGACGAGACCTGTTACCGTTCAAGAGTTGCAATTTTTGTTTGATTGGTTTCGAGACCTAGCACCCCAATTAGTATTGGAAGGAAAGAATAGATGAGAAATCTAGAATTTGCTCATATTTGGGTACTGCTGGGCGTACCCATTGTTCTATCCCTACTTTATTTTCGTTACTACTTACGGGTGCGTCAGTATTCTTCATTTGTTCCCTTTAGTTCATTTCAATTGATTCCTAACAGTCAGAAGCAACATTTAAATTTTTTGTTGAAATTGTTACCAGTGGGATATATGGTTGGGCTTTCCTTATTTCTAGTAGCTTTAGCCCGTCCACAAAAACACGAAAGTAAGATTCATAAAAACGTAGAAGGTATTGATATCATGATCACATTGGATATCTCCGATTCTATGTTAATAGAAGATATGAAGCCTTTAAATCGATTGGAGGCCGCGAAGCAAACCATTATTGATTTTGTTAAAGGTCGGGAACATGATCGGATCGGGATTGTTATTTTTGCTGGAGAGGCTTTCACGTTAGTGCCTCTTACCTTGGATTATGATCTCATTCAAAATCGGGTAGCGGAATTAACTACTGCCAAAGATGCGCGCATTAAGGATGGTACTGCGTTGGGAGTAGCCTTGGCTAATGCTGCTGCACGTTTAAAAGATTCTACGGCAAAAACCCGTGTGATTATTTTTTTAACTGATGGTGAGAACAACTCGGGAACCATTGATCCGGAGACAGGTTTAGAAATTGCTAAAGGTTATGGTCTTCGTATTTACTCCATCGGGTTGGGACGCAGTGGTCCAACTCGCATTCCCATTTATAGTAAGGATGTTTTTGGTAACAAAGTAAAGCATTACCAACCTTTTGTAAGCACAGTGAATGAGCCTTTATTGAAAAGAATGGCTGATGAAACTGGTGGAAAATTCTTTTCAGCTTATGATGAAAAAGTGTTGCATCAGGTGTTTGAAGAGATTAACCGCTTAGAAAAATCAAAAATCGAAGTTCATCACTATACCAAGATAGATGAACTTTATATGTATCCTTTGCGCTATGGTTTAATGTTACTTTTTTTAACCTTGTTTGTTGATTTTATTCTTTTAAGGAGATTTCCTGTATGGTAGCCTCTGAATTCCGTTTTGTGGAGTGGAACAGCGCTGTTGTGTTTTTAGTTATTGCTCTTTGTTTACCGATTTTTATAGGATTTTGGCATCAATCATTTTTCAATAAAGTTAAAACATTTTTTGGTGAAATAGGTCGTCAATATTTGGTAACAAATTATTCTTCGACGCGTTTTTTGTGGCGTTGTTTTTTTTGGTCCATTGGGTTGCTAATGGCAGTCTTGGCACTGGCTCGACCCCAAGTTCCAGGAGGCTTTGAGGAGATTAAATCCCAAGGAATTGAGGTCATGTTGGTGGTTGATATTTCGGAAAGTATGCTGGCCGAAGATATGAATCCGAATCGTTTAACTGCCATGAAATACGATCTTATGCGATTTGTCGATCGGTTACCGGGTCATTCAATAGGACTTGTAGCATTTGCCGGATCGGCCCATTTGATATCGCCTCTTACTACCGATTTGGGCATTATTAAAATGTACATTGAACAGTTGAATCCAGCCTTTGTTTCGACTCAAGGATCGGAAATATCCCCTGCCATTGATGTGGCAATGGATGCCTTTCAGCACGGTGAGGACACCGATTTAGAGGATTGGATACGAACCACACGGCTTATTTTAGTCGCTAGTGATGGTGAGGATCATGATCCAGATGCTCTGAAAAAGGCGGCGGACATTGTAAAAGAAAAACAGGTCAAGGTTTTTACCGTTGCCTATGGTAGCACCGAAGGGGGAAGAATTCCGGTGAGGGACTCACTAGGTCAGACCATAGGATTTAAAAAAACCAAAAGTGGTGAGGATGTTGTTACTCGAGTTAATCTCCAGAATCTAAAGGATTTAGCGGATGCAGGAAATGGGATTTATGCCCATGCCCTTGAGTCTCCTCAATTTGTGGATGAGTTTGTGGACACTATCAATAGTTACTCTAAAAGTGAAAAGGATCGATTGCGAAAAATCACTTACGCAGAGATTTATTCCTATTTTTTGTGGCCAGCTTTTGCTTTTGTGTTTTTGGCTCTTTTTGTTTCTCATAATAGGAGATCTCATAATAGGAGAGTGGTTGCACAATGGCTTTGTGTTTTGGGTTTGACATTTTTTTCACACTCTGCCAGGGCCGAGTTTAAAACCTTAAGTGGATGGTATCACTACTTGAAGGCACAAGGTGCTTTTATATCCAATAATCTGGGTGAGGTGAAGCAATTGATATTAAAGAGCTTGATAAAAGATCCTTTTTCCAGCGAACTGCAAAATCTTTATGGATTGCTGCTTATGAAAACTAAAGATCACTTGGGGGCGTGCCAAGCTTTTGCAGCAGCAGAGCGCTTTGCTACTAATTTTAATGAACAGTTTATAAGCCGTTTTAATTTGGGAACATGTTACCATGCTCGAGGGATGCAGGAAGAAGCCCTCCAGGCCTATTTAAGCGCATTGGAAATAAATCCCCAATCTCGTGAAACGAAAATTAACATTGAACTTCTTTTGCAAGAAAAGCAATCCAAGCCAGATGATCAATCAGGTAATGAAGGTAACGAAGGTAACAACGAACAGGAAAAAAAAGAGCCACAGGGATATAAAAATAATCCTCCTCAACGGTTTAAAAGTGAAAATTTAAGTGAGGCTCAGGTCCGTCGTATTATTGAAGAGCTGAAAAATCAGGAGCAAAAAATTAGAATGGAGTATTTTAAGCATCAAAGAAAAGACCGTCCCAAAGAAAAAGATTGGTAACAATAGGGAGAGATTAGGATGAACAGGTTAAGAAATGCTTTTTTTTGCCTAGCCGTATTTGGCATTTTATCGTCAGTAGCGGCATGGGCGTCCCGTCCTCAAATTAGTGTTCAGGTGCGTCCCCCTAACCCTAGAGTGGGCCAGGTATTTCAGTTGGAGATTAAGGTGAGTTCTGAAGAAGAGTCCTTTGATGTAGACGACGTTCAACTTCCTCCGCTTAGTGCGTTTGAGATATTAAATAGCTATCGCAGTCATTCTTCTTCAAGTCATTTAACTCAAGGCACTAGAGGAATGGAGTTTCGTACTGTTCGCTCTTTTATATGGGGCTTTCAGGTGCGGGCTTTAAAGAAGGGTCAGTTTAAAATAGATCCAATTAGAGTTATGATTAATGGGCAATCTCAAAAAGTAGATCCTGTTTTGATTCTTGTTACCGAAGGGGGTTTATCCTCTCCTTCTCAAGATGAATCGGATGACAATGTAGCAACGGCGGAGGAAGACGAGTTAGATCAATTGTTTAATCAGCTGTTGCGTAAACATGGGCTTTCTTTTCCGCGGATACCTCAACTGCCCTCTGGATCTGAGGAATCATTGCCTCAAATGCCCTTAAAAAGACCAATTCCACCGGAAAAGTTAAACGATGCCTTTTTTGTTCATTTGGATGTCGATAAAACGGAAGTTTATGTAGGAGAACAAATTACCGCTCAGTGGTATCTTTACACACGTGGGCAAATGTTGAGTCTGGACCGTCTTAAATTCCCTGATTTGAAAGGATTTTGGAAGGAGATTATTGAGGAAATTCCCGCTTTAAATTTCACTACCGAAATGATTAAGGGTTATCCCTATCGAAAGGCATTATTGGCGGCTCATGCTTTATTCCCAATAAATCCAGGGCAGGCTGTTATTGATGAGTATAAAATTAGGGCTACCGTCCAGTTACCTCGTCTAGGACTAGGGTCATTTGGGTTTGGGGAGCCATATGCTTATGAAAAATCTAGTGATCGTTTGGTAATCCGAGTGAAGCCTCTGCCACCAAACGAACCTAAAAATTTTACCGGAGCAGTCGGCGAATTTGAAGTCTCCGTAGGGGGGCCTCAGGGTAGCGTTACTGTCGGTCGGCCTTTCTCGATTAAGGTGAGATTTGAAGGAAGGGGTAACGCCAAATTTATTGAGTTACCTGAATTAAACCTACCTCAGGGCATTGGTTTTATTAGTCAAAAAAGTGAGGCGAAATTTTTTAAAAATGGATTTTCAGTTAAAGATTATGAGTTGGTTTTTTCTGCTGAAGCCCCTGGTGATTATCTGTTGCCCGCAATGGAGTTTGTTTTTTTTAATCCGGTAAGCCATGAGTTCTATCGTAGGACGACAGAACCAGTCGCCTTAAAAGTTATTGGGGGTGGATCGTTGATTGCGAAAAATGAAAACGGAGGAAAGGCGTTGGGGTCAGAAAGTGATGTGACGCATTCTCAGGAAAATCAAGCCAATCAGCTTCCTCCCCTAATTCATCGGAATTTGAATGGATTTCAAATGGCTCACCTTGAAGGGGTTTTTCAAATGTTAATTTTTGTTGGATGGCTCATATTTATTGTGTGGTTAATAGCGCGCATTTATCGTGACTTTTTTCAGAATCCCTCTCAGAGACTATGGCAAGAATATATAAAATGGCAACTTTCAAAAATTCAAAAGCGGATGAAAAAAGGTGATCCGGCCGAAGTAGCAGTTTTGATGGTTCAGGCCCTTTCCAAATTAGTTGGGGCTGCTAGTCGGTTAGGAGATAATTCCCAGGAATTTTCTCGACTTTTGAGTTTTGCTCCTCCCAGCCTTCAAAAGGAAGTAGGGAGCGAAATTCAGGATTTATATCAAGTGCTTACTGAACAGGCGTTTGCTCCGAAAGACCGCAGAACCTTAGTGGATCCCGAAAAATTGTACCAAAGGTTTAAAGCGGTATCCAATCGGATTATCGAATATTTGGATGTGGCGTAATAAAAAATGAGGCTAGGTAGTCAATAGGTGTGACGGTGAAAAAAAAGAGCGAAAAAAGCATAAAGATTTTAGCGGTTGCCACAGGATTTCCTTATGATATTGAGCTTGTGGACAAAGCCTGCCACCGCCTATCTCGATATAATGTTACTGTGATGGTTCCTCGAAATCTCATGAAACCTCATTGGATTTTTTCAAATACCGATGATAGGCGGTGGTATTTTTTGAAAAATGCTCTTTTACAGGGTGATTATGATTATATTTGGGCGGTACGAGGAGGATATGGCACTATTCGTCTTGTTCCGTACCTTCTTTCTTTGGAACAGCAACTGAAAAGAGTAACTCCTAAAATTTTTCTAGGTCTAAGTGATGTTACGAGTCTTCATCTTTTTCTAAATAATCGTCTTAAATGGACAAGCTGGCATGCTCCAGTGCTTGAGGCTTTGGGTCGTGACACGTTTTTAGAATCCAGTCTTGAGCGATTGGTAACTCTTTTGCGTCAAGGATTTAAGGTGGAACATAGGGTTTCCATTCAACCATTTAACCGGTCGGCAAAAAAAATAGGATTATTGAAAGCCTCCATGATGGTGGGCGGTAATCTCAGTGTCATGCAGTCCCATGTGGGAACACCTATATTTAAAAATTTAAAGAATAAATTCTTGTTTATCGAAGAGGTGGGCGAAAGGGGATATCGTATAGATCGTATGCTCCAACATTTAAGACAAGCCGGCTATTTTCATGGTTGCAAAGCCATTTTTTTAGGGGAATTTACCGGGGGCAATGAGCCTGATGGATCAAATCGAGTGCACGAAGCTCTTCAATATTTTTTTGAAAGATTGGAAATTCCAGTGTATTCAGGAATTCGATCAGGTCATGGCGATGGACATGACGTTGTGATTTTTGGAAAAAAATGTCTAGTAGATCGTCATGTTTTGCGATTTAATGGTTAGGTTATGCTAAGAAGCCGCAAAATTGAGCTGGAATTGGTTCGCTTTTTGGAACAAGCCCCTTTAGCGATAGCCCCTGGGCTACTGATTCAAGCCTTTGAAAGGGGTCAAAAAATTATTGATGTTTCTTGGGGGCAGACCTGGTCGTATTATGATCTTGCAAGTTTAACCAAGCCTCTTTTTAGCGTAATGGCGGTGGCTTGGGCTTATGATCAGGGTTATGTAGACATTAATGCTCCGATAAAAAATTGGTTTGGGGATCAGCCCTATGAGGGAAGTGCGTTACTTAAGAATCTTTTGAATCATACCTCCGATTTTGCTGATTATGCTCCGATGTTTAAGGATTTTGACCCTCGCATACATTGTGGATCTCCGGGAATAGAGGGTGCCATTAGACAGAATTTAAAGCAATTGCTGCAAACCATATTCAAGTTACCACGTCGCGAACCGGGTAGGGCTATTTATTCCGATTTGGGATTTTTACTTTTGATTCCTATTTTAGAGCAGATCTATAAAAAAGATTTGAAAAGCATTTGGAAAGACGAAGTGCTTGATCGATTTTATCCGGGTGTTACCGGTCTACATTTTTGTGAACATAATTGTCCTCGTTTTCAAAAGGAGCTTTATGCTCCTACTGAGCGCTGTTCGTGGCGCGGTACTCTTTTACAAGGTGAGGTGCATGATGAGCATGCTTGGTTGTTGGGCGGAGTAAGTACCCATGCTGGCCTATTTGGTAGCATTGATGATGTCAGCTGGGCGGTTTTATCGTTGCGTGCCCAAATGTTGGGTTTTGGTAAAAAAGTTCTGAGGCATAAAACGTCACAAATTTTTTTTCAAAGGAGTATTGATTCCAGTTTGGGAGATTGGACCTTGGGATTAATGTTACCAACCGTAGGCTCATCTTCCAGTGGTCAATTTTTTAGTGAGAATTCGGTTGGTCATCTTGGCTTCACTGGATGTAGCTTTTGGTTTGATCCCATTCAAGATATTATTGTGGTTCTATTAAGTAATCGTGTTTATTTTGGTAGAGACAATCAAGAATTTAAAAAGTGGCGACCTTTGTTGCATGACAAAGTATATGAGCTTCTTAAAAAATTCTAAAGCGAGGTTTCTTTTATGAGCTTTATTAGTAATCGGCAATCCATCGCTCAGGTTCCCAAGGGAGCAAAAATTTATTTAATGGGAATTTGTGGAACGGCAATGGCTAGTTTTGCTGGGATACTCAAAGATATGGGTTACCGGGTAACAGGCAGTGATCAAGGAGTTTACCCTCCCATGAGTGAACAATTGGAGCGACTTCAAATTGCTTACTATAAAACATATAGCTATGAGAATTTAGTGAGAGAAAGTCCTGATTTTGTGGTGGTGGGAAATGTTATTTCTGCCAGTAATCCTGAGGTAAAGGCGTTGCAGGATTTGAAGTTACCATTTACTTCTTTTCCGCAGGCTTTAGGAGAACTTATTTTGTGTCGGAAAGAAACCTTAGTGGTTGCTGGGACCCACGGGAAAACGACAACGACCAGTTGCTTGTCCTGGGTGTTGGAATGTGCTGGATGGCAACCAAGTTTTTTGATTGGAGGAATACCGAAGAATTTTGGGCAATCCTTTCGGTATCATCAAGGCTCCCGAAACTTCGTGATTGAGGGGGATGAGTATGATACTGCGTTTTTTGATAAAGTGCCTAAATTTACCCATTATTTTCCCCATAAAGCCATTTTAACAAGTGTGGAATTTGATCATGCTGATATTTATCGAAACTTAGGGGAGGTTGAGGCAGCCTTTCAAAAGCTAGTAGATTTGATACCTTCAGAGGGAGAGGGATTGTTGGTGGCATGTGGTGATGATAAGAACGTCTTGGATTTGACTCGCCTTAGGCGGAGTAACGCATACTCCTCCAGTCGCAGTAACTATCCCATTATTTACTATGGTTGGGGAGAACACAATCAGGTGCGGTGTGTAGGTTACCACAGGGAAGGAGAGAATCTCGTATTTGAGGTTACTGGCTTGCAAAATTGTGAAAGGGTTTCTTTTTCTACCACTTTAGTTGGGAAACATAACATTTCGAATCTGATGGGGGTGATCGCTCTTTGTCATTATGGTTTGAATATTCCCATAGAGCGTATAATTGATGGGATTCGTACATTTGAGGGAGTAAGACGACGTTGTGATGTGTTGGGAACTTTTGATGGGGTAACTGTCATTGAGGATTTTGCCCATCATCCCACGGCGGTTAAAGAAACATTAGGTGCCATTCGTGAAAAATATGGCACTCGAAAAATATGGGCCGTTTTTGAACCCCGTTCTGCTACTAGTCGTCGTCGCGTTTTTCAATCGGACTATGTTTCAGCGTTTTCCCATGCAGATATCGTTTTGATTAAAGAGGCCTTTGATCAAAGTAAAATTCCTCAAGAGGAGCGATTTTCATCGCAAGAACTTGTTGACGATTTAAAAAAGTCGAATCAGGAGGCCTATTATTTTGCGGTAACAGAGCACATTGTGGATTTTATTACTCAAAGGGCTCAGAAAGGAGATATTATTGTGATCATGAGTAATGGAGGATTTGACAATATTTATGGAAAGTTGATGAGTTCTCTTAGGCAAAGGGCGCTGGTTCAGGCTCCTCACTCTTATTGATGGGATTACATGGCACAGAGGTTATCTTCAAAAATTTTGATAGCCACGATTTTGGGGATTGGGTTTGGACTTTCATGGTTTTATTTAAAAAGGGTACTAAACCTTGAATGGATTGATACCTATCTCATCCATGGCGTGATGGACGTTGTGGGTCAGGCGTTTTTGCGTCTTTTAAAAATGGTAGTTGTGCCACTTATTTTGTTTTCCTTAATGTTGGGAGTATTGAGTTTTAAAAACTATCAGTTTTTGGGTAGAGTTAGCTTTTACACGTTAGCATTTTTTCTTCTTTCTACGGTGGTGGCTGCATCTTTCGGGTTACTGGTGGGTTCGATGGTAAATTTTTCGGTAACGCATCAAGATGTTGCGTCTCAAGCCTTTGATTTAAAAACCCAACCTCCATCGATAAAATCAACAATATTAAACATAATTCCTGTAAATCCATTTCAATCATTAGTAGAGGGTAACACTTTGCAAATTATTTTTATTGCCCTTATTTTCGGATTTTTAATTTCACGACAAAATGATTTAGTCCGTTCGCGATGGGAAAAAGGGCTTAATGACCTTAATGATTTATTCATTCGCTTTACGTTATGGAGTATGTCTTTTGCGCCATTCGCGGTATTTGCATTATTAGTGAAAACCTTTAGTGAACTGGGTTGGGATAGTTTTGTGCAACTTGCTCGGTACTTTCTTGTTTTAGCTTTTTTACTCATTTTTTATTTATTTGGAGTTTACGGAATTTTTTTGAAGTGGGTTTGCCGCTTTTCTCCGATAATTTTTTTTAAAAAATTTCGTTCAGTTATGTTGTTTGCGTTTTCTAGCTCAAGTTCGAATGCTACCATACCAGTAACCTTAGACAGTTTAATTAAAGACTTTAAGATACCAACCAGTATCGCCTCACTAGTTGTTCCGTTGGGGGCCACCATCAATATGAATGGTACGAGTATCATGCAGGCGGTTGCTACTACTTTTATTGCTCAAATTTATGGGGTAGAGCTATCCTTCATCGACTATGTTACTGTTGTGATTATGGCCACCTTAGCTACTGTAGGTACCGCTGGGGTCCCGGGGGTGGGTCTTATCACCCTCAGCATGGTCTTACAGCAGGTTCAGCTTCCTTTGGAAGGGATTGCGTTCATTATGAGCGTTGATCGTCTATTAGATATGATACGCACTGTGGTAAATGTTACCGGAGATGCGGTGGCCTCTTTGTGGGTCCATCAGAAAATGTCAAAAAGGGGATCGTTCACAGATTACTAAATTGTGAACGGGATTGTTCGTGACAAATGATCGTGTTAAAACTATACTTTTTGGTAGTTGTCCTTGCAAATAGAATTGGTTTCTATCTTTCAAAAACAAACTGTGGTAGAGTTAATTTAACTAAACAACATATGTTTTAATGGGGTACGATGAAGTTTTTAATAATCGCTTCGACTTCTTTTGTTTCGACTGGTTTATTTTTCCTGTTTTTACATCATAAAACATTATATGCTCAAAGTACGCGCTCATTATCTGTAGATTGTTGGTTAGAAGGCGCTAAAGTAACAGTAAGGGTAAGTGATATTAATCAAAAAAATTATTGCGAAAAAAAGGTTTGTCTGGTACGAAACCTGAGGTCATTTATGAGCAAAAGTCTGTATTTCGTGCTATACATACCTGTTGGAAGGAGAAGCGACGTTTTGTAATATCTAGTGATTTGTTCGATAGAGATCAAGCTTGTATTAAAAGTGGTTATTCCCCTTCATTGGTTGTTGATGGGGATATTAATCTTGACAAAAGTTCCCCTATCTTTGTTCATCATTGCCCTGTTAGTCCCCATTGGAGATCAGAGGATTCGTCATTAGAATTAGGTGGTGAGAGGCCGTTAGTTGGACCGATAACTGTTAATAGCGACAATCCTCAAAGTTATGATGTATGTTACCAAAAATATATAGACCGTAAGTGGATCGATGAGAACATGGGGCTTGTTACCATAAAATGTAAACGTGAGGGACCCAAAAGCTGCCAAGTAGCAGCACATCAATTATCGGATAAAGGTTGTGATTTATTTGAAATTGGATGCTCGATGAATGATCTAAAGGATCAAAATCAGGAAACGACATGTGGATATTTGTCAAGCAATTGTTTTGAGATTCCGGTCGGAGATAAAAAAATGATAAACAGTAAAAAGTGTTTGACTAAAACCGTTGATTTTTATGGTCAGAAATTTTGTGTTTTGAATGTTTCGAAAGGAGTAAGCAATTTAAATAGTAAGAGACAAATGCGTGAAACTAACGAACCGGTGGGGGTTCGCTAAAATTGGTGATAGCTTTACTAGGGGGGATAGTTTTAGCTATCAAGAAATGAACCAGATGGTTGAGTAGATTGTTTGAGGTGGGTTTCCATTTCCAAAAGTTCGGGATGAGATTCTACTTCATTTAGAGCGATGGGATGAAGAGTTCCGTTTTGCAAAAGGTAAATGTTATCGCACTGGCGCAGAGTGGATAGGCGGTGGGCGATAAGGATACTGGTTCTCCCTTGGGAAATGGTAAGCCAAGCTTTTTGTAAAAGCGTTTCGGTTTCGGAGTCTAGATTAGCACTAGCCTCATCAAACACTAGGATAGTTGGTTGAAATACAAATATTCGAATAAAATTAATCAATTGTTTTTCTCCTTGGGAGAGATTATTTCCTTTCTCTTCAATAGGGTGATTTAATGACATTCCCTTCTTTTTAAAGTAGTCCTCAATGCCTAATTGCTGCATTAGCTCTATCAATCCAGTGTCCGAATAATCAGTGTTACCCAGAGTCATATTTGATTTGAGATCTCCTTTAAATATTAAAGGATCTTGTTGTATAGCCCCGATTTTCTTTCGCAGTAGGGGTAAGGGTATTCTTTCAATATTTTCGCCATCCAATAAAATTTCACCGGAGTTGGGCACATAAAATCTCTGTAATAATTGAATGAGAGTACTTTTTCCTGCTCCTGTTTTGCCGATAATGGCCACTTTTTCTCCTGGGAAAATAGTGATAGACAATTCTCTTAAGATAGGTTTTTGATCCGCTCGATAAGAGAAAGTAACATTTTTAAAATCAATCCTTCCCAATTTAGTCTGATCAAGATATTTGTTGTCTGAGTCATTAATTTTGTTTTCTTGCCGAGGCGTTTGCAGCTTACTCTTATTGATAGCCCTTACGGTAACAGATTCTTCCAGGGGTTCCCGAAAAATAGGAAAAATCCGTTCACTCGATGTTAAACTATTTTGAAACTGTTGGTAGCGTTCCAAAATTTCTCGTAGTGGATAAATAAGATCTAGGGCATGTAAAATAAGCGCGGTTATTGATCCCAAACTTAAAGTCTGATTTTCCTGAATTACACCAGTGCTGACAAGTAAGGTGGTAACAACAAGAGCGGTAATAGTATTTAGAATTGGATGTAGCATTGCTCCTGTTTTCACTAATTTCTGGAGAGTCACTTTGTATTCATCAGAAAGTTGAGAAAACTCGTGCGATGTTTGTTCAGTCGCATTGGTTACATGAATGGTTTTTATTCCGCCAAGCCTTTCAGTGGCAAAAGCGGATAGAGCTCCCATTAAGTCTTTAGCTTTTCGTTGATAGAATCGCACCTGACGGATCACTCTAAAGGCTAACCAAACAAACACAGGAACAGAAAGTAATGATAACAATGTCATTTTTACAGAGATCAAAGACATGGCAATAACAATACTAATCAACATCAGCAATTGGATAGGCACATTAATAACGCCTTCACCACTAAAAAATTCTTGGAGGGTAGCAGGATCATGAGTTAACCGATTGAGTATTCGACCCGAAGGGTTCTTATGAAAATAGTCCATTGGTAACTTTTGTACTTGATCCATTAGGGCTAATCTTAAATCATTAATAGAACGGTTACCCAATCGAGCAAAGCTTATGGCATAAATAAAATAAGATGCGGTATAAACTACCTGGGCGATGGCGTATATAATAGCCCAATACCAAAACGTCTCGTAGTTTTTGGGTATGATTCCTTGATCGACCATAGCGCCCACGGTATTTGGTATGAGGCGGGCCACGATAATGTGAATAAGGGTAAAGGCGACTCCGGCAGTTAACCACCAAGGGTAACGCTTAATGAAGGGCCAAAGACCAATTATCAAATCCCGCAAACGAATGGACGATAAAACAGTTTCGTTTTGAAAATGCTGCATCATGGGTAACCCTCTAATTGATCCATTAAATCAACTTCCTAATCTCCACTGACGGTTTAAGCATTGGTACCCTGCAATTGCGCGAGTAACTTAAAGGTCGGTGAAACTTTCATTAAGGTTTCGCGATTACCAAAGGCTTCCAGTGATCCATTGTTGATTACCATCAACTTTTCACAATTTTTGAGTACTTGTAAGCGATGAGAAATGATCATCATGGTCAAAGGTAACTTTTTAAGCTGTTCCAGTATGAGATGTTCGGTATGAATATCCACTGCACTTAAGGCATCATCTAAAATGAGTAGTTCCGCATCACTCAATAACGCTCGAGCCAATGCCAAACGCTGTTTTTGGCCTCCCGAGAGATTAATGCCCCGCTCTCCCACACGAGTCGCCAGTCCCTCCGACATTCTTTGGATTTCTTGACTGATTTGCACTATTTCTAGGGCTTCCCAAATTCGTTCATCAGAAACATTTGCTTTGGAAATGAGAAGATTGTCTCTTACGGATAAAGAAAAAAGAATCGGTTCCTGGGTAACAAGCACAATTTTATTGCGCAGACTTACTAAATCATATTCTTTTAAGGATCTACCATTTACATCAACTTCGCCTGTGGTTGGATCCATTAGCCGTACCATAAGCTGGGCTAAGGTAGATTTACCACTGCCAATGGGGCCTAAGATGCCAACTTTTTCCCCGGCGAGTAAGCGAAAGCTTAAGTTGGTGATGGCACTGTTTGAAGACTCATGGTAACGGTAACTGACGTTTTTGAATTCTATACTTTCAAATTGAGTTAAAGGTAACGGGCCAGACCTAATATGTACTGGTTCCAATAAAATTTCTTTTAATCGTTCAAAAGAAGCCAATCCTTTTTGGAATTGGGAAAATCCTAAACCAAGAGCGGTCATGGGCCAAACCATTTTTAAAATATATCTTTGATAAGCTACGAATGCCCCAATGGTAACAGTTCCTGTTACTAAATCATCTACCGCGATAAAGACAAGAATAATGGATCCTAAAGCTACGGCTAATTCCATGATTGGTCCAAATGCGGCATCATAGGGAGCTAATTTCTCGCTTGCTTCAAATAGCTTTTGATTCAATTGTGAAAAATGTTTTAAACGGCTTGATTCTTGCACAAAACTTTTGATGGTTCTGATACCACTAATGGTTTCTTGAATAAATTGGCTGAGTTGAGCCAGCTCTTGTTGTTGTAACTTAAAATAAAAATGAATTTTGTTATTGATATAACGGATCACAAACGGCAGAAAGGGTACAAAAATGAGGGTTGGAATTAACCAGCTTGGTTCAATCCACCACATTAGTGGTATGGTGAATAAGGTGATCGTAATCCCATCGACAATAACGAGAATCCCATTGCCGATGGCCATTCGATAGGCTTGAATGTCGTTAATTAAAGTACTCACCAATTCACCCGTTGTTTTTTTTTGATGGTACCACAGATCAAGGGAAAGTAGCTTCCTAAAGATGTGTTGTCTTAGGTGTTCAGAGGCTTCGGCGTTATACTGAGCAAAAAAGACCCGCCATAGGTACCGTGTCAGGGCCAATCCCAGAAGGGTTACAAGAAAATATAGGGTCCATCGTAAGATTTCAGTAACCCCCATTTTTTGATTAATTGCATTGATAGTCTGGGCAATAAAAAAGGGGCTCAATACATCTAAAAAATCGGTGACGATTAAAATAATAATTCCCAGGGTGAAGGGCTTCCAGTAACGTCGCAGGTAAAAGGTCAACGGGGAGCGAATCAGAGCTTGGACGTCCATAGGATTTCACTTTCTCATTTTTAAAAAGTTAAGCAAGATCAATCCATAACTGGGTATAGGCGTTTGCTTTTGACCTTGGGCGTTGCTCTGAGGCTGGCTCAATTTGTCAAATTTCACACTCTCATTAAGGTGCAGTTGTTCTTCTTGGAAAATTCTGTCACAAATAAAGCAAAGATGTTTCCGTTACTTACGGGGATGTGCTCGGGAAGATTTTTTGTTGTGGCTAGGGGTGAAGTGTATGAGTGAAACCAATCAACCTAATGGCTCTTTTTCGAGCGCCAATTCCTCACCTGTTGGTTCTCAGGCTCACAATGATTGGAGTCGGCAATTTGCTTTTACCACGAAATTAGAAGAAGTGGTTCGTTGGGGGCGACGTAACTCATTATGGCCACTTGCTTACGGTACTGCCTGTTGCGGGATTGAATTAATGTCAGTGATGGGGCCCAAGTATGATTTGGCTCGGTTTGGGGCCGAAGTGGTACGTTTTTCACCCCGGCAATCAGATCTTTTGATTGTAGCAGGAACCATAACGGAAAAAATGGCGCCCATTTTGTTAAGGATTTATCGTCAGATGTTAGAGCCTAAATACGTGATTTCCATGGGAGTGTGTGCCTCCTCAGGAGGTTTTTATCGGGCCTATCATGTGCTTCAAGGAATTGATCGTATCATACCAGTTGACGTGTTTATTCCGGGGTGCCCTCCTACTCCCGAAGCAGTTTTGGATGGGGTGATGTTGTTGCAAAAAATGATTAAAGATGGACATCCGCGTCCTTGGAAGAAAAATTGGAGGCCTCCTTATGAGTGCTGATTTAGCAACTCTGCAAGGAGAATTAAGGCAGATTCCGTTTTTACAGGTTGATCGATACCTTTTTTCTCATGCCTTTGGTGATAAAACAGTGGTTGTTCCAAAGGAAGATATTGTTTCTTTGCTTGGTTACTTAAAAGAAACAAAAAAATACGATTTTTTTGTTGATTTGTGTGGAGTGGATTATCCCACCCGTCCTCAACGATTTGATGTGGTATATCACCTGTTAAATACCACCAATGGTGACCGCATTCGCATCAAAACCCAGGTGGGTGAAGGAGAAGGGGTTGATTCCATAATCAACCTATGGAGGGGAGCTGATTGGTTCGAAAGAGAAGCGTATGACATGTTTGGTATTCGGTTTAACGGGCATCCCAATTTACGGCGCATACTAACCCATCATCAATTTAAAGGTCACCCTTTACGTAAGGATTACGAAGCCAATCAACAACAAAGCTGTACCACAACGTTACCCATTCATTTTGATAATGAGCCTGGACAACCAGGTAACGAGTTGAATCCGAAATACGTTCCTTTAAATATTGGTCCCTCCCATCCGGCCATGCATGGTACTTTGAGGGTGATGGTGGAGTTAGATGGTGAAACCATTGTGCGCGCCAATTGCGAAATTGGTTATTTGCACCGCTGTTTTGAAAAGATGGCAGAAACTCATCCTTATCAGCAGGTGATTCCTTATACCGATCGGTTGAATTATTGCTCAGCACCCATGAATAACATTGGTTACTGTAAAACTGTTGAAAAAATTTTGGGTGTTGACATTCCTCCCAAGGCAAAGGCGATCCGAATCATTTTGGCTGAATTATCTCGGATCATGGATCACATTATTGCCATTGGCACCGGCGGAGTGGATTTAGGTGCACTTAGCGCCTTTTTCCATCTGTTTGCCTATCGGGAGCGCATTTACGAAATCTTTGAAAAGCTGTGTGGGGCGCGTCTCACGGTGAGTTTGATGCGCATTGGAGGAGTGGTTAATGAGCCCCCTCCGGGTTGGTACGATGAAATATTAGAGTTTTGTCGGCACATGGATAAAGAGATTGATGAGATCAGTCGGCTTCTTTTGGATAACAAGATTTTTGTGAAGCGCACAAGGGGTGTGTTACCAGTGAAGGCTCAGGATGCGTTAGCGTGGGGCTACACTGGGCCAATGTTAAGGGCAAGTGGAGTGCCTTTAGACTTGCGTAAGTTGACGCCCTACTATGGTTATGAGCAGTTGGACTTTTCGGTCCCTGTGGGTAGCACTGGAGACATTTATGATCGCTATGTGGTGCGGATTGAGGAAATGCGCCAAAGTGTCAAAATTGTGCGTCAGGTTTGTCAAAATATACCAGAAGGGGATTATACCATTCGTGATAAAAGCATTGTGTTACCCCCCAAAAAAGAAGTTTATGGTAACATTGAAGGATTGATGAATCATTTTATGTTAATAATGAAGGGTTTACGCCCTCCCGCTGGCGAGGTGTATGATGCTACTGAGTCGGCAAACGGGGAACTTGGTTTTTATTTAGTATCTGACGGAAGTGCAGCCCCATACCGTTTGAAGGTGCGTCCTCCTTGCTTTGCCATTTATCAATCCTTTCCTTATGTTGTACGTGGGGGGCAAATTGCCGATGCCATTGCCACGGTAGCTTCAATGAACATTATTGCCGGTGAGTTGGATCGTTAGAAGAGGTGAAGTATGTTTGCTTTGAGCCCAGAGGGACTGGAGCGGGTCAAGAAAGAAATGAGACGTTATGAAACCAAGCAGTCTGCGATTATTCCTGCTCTCTATATTGCTCAACAGGAAAATAATGGTTGGATTAGTGATGAGGTGATTGATTACTTATCTCGGGTAATGGAAATTCCTGCAGCCCAAATTAATGAAGTATTCAAATTTTATACCATGTTTAATCAGAAACCGGTAGGACGTTACCATGTCCAAGTTTGTGGTACCCTATCTTGCCATGTTAATGGGGCACCAGAGTTGATCGAATTTTTGTGTCGCCATTTGGGGGTTAAGCTGGATGAAATGACGGCTGACGGGAAGTTCACCATCTCTCGGGTTGAATGTTTAGGGTCGTGTGGCACGGCTCCTATGATGCAAGTAAACGATACGTACTATGAAAATTTAACACCCGAAAAGGCTCTTCAAATTTTAAAAAATCTACCCTGAGGTTGTTGATTATGAAGGAGACCAAAGTCCTTACCGAACACTATGACAAAGAAGAATACCGTTTCTTAGAAGGTTACCAGAAATGGGGTGGTTACTCCATGCTGCGAAAGGCACTAAAGATGAAGCCTGGTGACATTGTGGAAATGGTAAAGGCTAGTGGTCTTCGGGGGCGCGGAGGGGCTGGTTTTCCTACGGGAGTTAAATGGGGGTTTTTGCCTAAAAATGGCGAGCCTCGCTATTTACTCTGTAATGCTGACGAGGGAGAACCAGGTACTTTTAAAGATCGATTAATTATGGAACGAGCTCCTCATCAACTTATCGAGGGGATGCTGATTGCGGCGTATGCCATCGAATCACATAAATCATACATTTATGTTCGGGGAGAATACAATTACCCCATTCGTGTTTTGGAAAAGGCACTGGAGGAGGCCTATCAAGCGGGACTTTTAGGGCGCAACATTTTAGGAAGTGGTTTTCATCATGACATGGATATTTATCGCGGGGCAGGTGCTTACATTTGTGGAGAAGAAACGGGTTTGATTTCTTCTCTA
The DNA here is from genome assembly GCA_025055135.1 of Pseudobdellovibrionaceae bacterium. Taxonomy (GTDB): domain Bacteria; phylum Bdellovibrionota; class Bdellovibrionia; order Bdellovibrionales; family Bdellovibrionaceae; genus JANWYU01. The sequence continues at coordinate 21,934 of JANWYU010000214.1, forward strand.
GAGGGCTATAAAGGACAACCGAAATTAAAGCCGCCTTTTCCAGCAGTGCAGGGTTATTTAAAAAAGCCCACCATAGTGAACAACGTGGAAACTTTGGCTGCTGTGGTGATTATTCTAAGGGATGGACCAGAAGGTTACCGTAAATATGGCACAGAAAAATCGCCGGGAACTAAGATTTTTTCCCTGTCTGGTAACGTTTTGCGGCCCGGTAACTATGAGGTTCCTTTGGGATTTCCGCTAAAGGATTTAATTTTTGGGCTAGGTGGTGGGATTCCCAACGGTCATCAATTAAAGGCGGTGATTCCTGGAGGGTCTTCTGCCCCGGTGCTAACGGCGGAGGAGGCAATGCGGGCCACATTGGATTACGAATGTTTGGCTAATATGGGTACCATGTTGGGTTCTGGTGCCGTGATTGTTCTGGATGATCGTCAGTGTATGGTAGATTGTTTGGGTAACCTCATGCATTTTTATCATCATGAGTCCTGTGGACAGTGTACTCCGTGTCGTGAAGGAACAGGCTGGTTAGATAAAATTACTCAAAGGATATTAAGTGGACAGGGTCAGCCAGCGGATGTTGACCTACTATTTAAAGTGGCAGACAACATGAAGGGGCGTACCATATGTGCTCTCTCAGATGCAGCTGCCCTACCAGTAATGAGCTTTGTTACTAAGTTTCGTGACGAGTTTGATTATTATGTTCATAACGGAAAATCTAAAGTAAAAGGAAAGGTGTTGGCCCATGCCCAGATGTACCATTAATGGGGTAGAAATTGAGGTAAAAGAGGGTACCACGATTATTCAGGCCATGATGGCCCACCAGCAAAGAATTGCCCATTATTGTTGGCATCCAGGATTGAGTGTGGCTGGCGTGTGTCGGTTGTGTATGGTGGAAATCGAAGGTAACCCTCGGTTGCAAATTGCCTGCAATACAGTGATTACAGAGGGAATGAAGATTAATAATACCTCAGAAAAGGTTAAAGAAGCAGTTAAATGGGGATTAGATTTTCATTTAATTAATCATCCTTTGGATTGTCCCATTTGTGATCAGGCCGGGGAATGTGGATTACAAGAGCAGTACATGGAATTTGGAAAATATGATCCGGAAATGGCTGAACCAAAGCAGAAGAAAAGAAAGGTAGTGGATTTGGGTCCTCGGGTAGTCCTAGATAGTGAGCGTTGTATTTTATGTTCTCGGTGTGTGCGCTTTACTGATGAAGTTTCTAAGTCCTATGAACTCGGTATTTTTAATCGGGGGGACCGTTCAGAAATTGGTACTCATGCTGGTAAAACTTTGGATAACAAATATTCATTAAATACGGTGGATATTTGCCCAGTTGGGGCTTTGACGAGTCGTGATTTCCGCTTTCGTCAAAGGGTTTGGTATTTAAAAGATCAAAATACCATTTGTAATGGCTGTTCTACGGGCTGTCACATTAAAGTATATTTCAACAAGGAGGGCTTTTTTCGGGTTAAGCCAGTGTATAACGCTGAGGTAAATGGTTACTGGATGTGTGATGAGGGGCGCGATATTTATCGCTTTGCCAATAAGGAAAATCGTTGGCAGCAGGGGTGGTATCGGGTTGATGGTAACATTGTTGAATTAAAGCCAGCCGAGTTGGCTCAAAAGATACAATCATTAGTCACTTCTCAATCGGCGTTTGTGGTAACAGGGCAATTTACTTGTGAGGAGCTTGATCGTGCCATCGGTATGTTTGTTAAAAAGGTGGGAGCAAGTAATGTATTCCATTGGCAAAATGAGCCTGAGCGCTGGAATGATTTTGATGGTATTTTATTAAGGGGGGATCGTAATCCAAATACCAGAGGGCTATTAGAGGTTTTCCAAAAATTACAGATTAATACCCACTGGGATCAATTGATTCAGAAGTTGCAGCAGGGGATGATTGAAACCTTAATAGTGGCAGCCCCAGAGGGGGTTACTTGGTATCCAGATTTTAAGGAGAAGCTGAGTATCTTTAGTAAGGCAAAAAATCTGATTTGGTTGCAATCGGTGAAACGAAAAGAAGTAGAGGAGTTACCGCATAAGAGTCTTTATGTGATTCCACTTAAGTCTTATGTGGAAAAAAATGGAACCTTTATTAATTATGCAGGACTTCGCCAGTCATTTAAAGCTGTTACTACAGTATTGCATGAAACCCTTACCTTGGATCAGGCGTTGGGTTTGATGTTGGGATCGTGGGAGGGGTTGATTCCAGTAACTCAAAATGCTTCTGGTGTTACCGCAAATGCAATGACGTTGGTAGAAACTGAGCGTCCAAAAGATCGGGTTTTAAATGAAACCCGCAAGCGTAATGAGTTTATTTTTCAAAGGGGTCGTTTATGAAGGCTGAGCCCAAAAATTTTCCTCAATCCGGTGCCTCTTCTGCTGGAGTAGGCATGTGGTACCTTACTGGGATTTTGGGTGGCTTAAAAATTACGTTGACCCATCTTTTGCGTAATTTGTTTTTTAAAAAGAAGCGAATCACTTTAAATTATCCGGAAGAAAAGTATACTTATTCCCCCCGGTTTAAGGGTAACCATGTTTTGACGGTAAAAAAAGATGGTTCGTTGCGATGTACGGCGTGTATGTTATGTGCTACCGCTTGTCCTGCTGAATGTATAACTATAGTAGCAGCGGAGCATGATGATCCACGGGTAGAAAAATATCCCATCAAATATGAAATTGATATGCTTCGGTGTGTTTTTTGTGGTTTTTGCGAGGAGGCTTGTCCCGTAGATGCGATTCGCATGGGGCCTGAATGGCAAACCCCAGATCTGGCAGATGGTAACTTTATTTATGATATAAAGCGTTTGGCTTATCGGCCCCAGCTAAAAGGGGGCGTCCTTTCGGTGGTGGACGATGAAGAACGTCATCAGGCAGGCATTTAATTAAGAGGTATCATTTAATTAAGTATTCGTGGTAAAATAAGTAGCAACAGAACAATCTGGTTATTAGTTAAAAAGTGGGGGTGTCATGCAAAAAACAGATCAGGATGTCGTTATTATCGATGGTGTGCGTACACCGTTTGCTAAGGCTGGAACAAAGCTGCAATCCATTCATCCTGCTGAATTAGGCCGGGTGGCTCTTAGAGAGTTGATAGCTCGGACCCAACTGGATGTTAATGTGGTCGATGAGGTTATTGTCGGTAACATAGGCAATCCACCAGACACTGTGAATATTTCTCGTGTCATTGCTTTGCGATCGGGCATTCCCCTAAAAACCCCTGCTTATTCGGTACATCGTAACTGTGCTTCTGCCTTAGAGTCGATTTCTCAAGGTTTTGACAAAATTCGCTCTGGGATTGTGGATGTTATTGTTGCGGGTGGAACCGAGTCAATGTCCCAACTACCTGTTTTGTTACCGAAGAAATTTCAAGATTTATTCGGACGCTTATTTGCTGCTAAAAGCCCAAAAGAGGCGTTGCCTTTGATATGGAAATTGTTCACTTATGATTTAAAACAAATTAAAGCACTATTGTCGGGTAATCAAAAGGATCCTTATTTTCCTGAGATTGCCGTTATGAAGGGTTTAACCGATCCCTTTGTAGGACTTAATATGGGGCAAACAGCGGAGGTGCTTGCTAAAGAGTGGATGATTTCTCGTCAAGAACAGGACGAATTCGCCCTACGTTCCCATCGGTTAGCAACGGAAGCTTGGCAAAAAGGACGGCTGGCTGAGGAGGTTACACCAGTTGTGATTCCTGGGGAAAAGGAAGAAGTGCTTACGGAAGACTTTGGACCGCGGCCCAATCAGACTTTGGAAGCCCTAGCCAAGCTTAAGCCTTTTTTTGATAAAAAAACAGGTACCATCACTCCAGGTAACGCATGTCCTATTACAGATGGTGCAGCCATGATTTTGTTAATGAGTCGTAAAAAGGCAAAAGAATTAGGTTACCAACCCATTGCGAGAATTCGTAGTTACGGATTTGCTGGTTTAGAGCCAGAAAGAATGGGATTGGGTCCTGTTTATGCAACTCCAGTGGCTTTAAGGAGGGCAGGTTTATCATTTAAGGATATTGGTCTTATTGAGCTTAATGAGGCTTTTGCGGCCCAAGTTTTGGCCTGTTTAAGGGCTTTTGATTCGGATAAGTTTGCTCAAGAAAAATTAGGGTTAGGGCAAAAATTAGGAACCGTAGATATGAATCGTCTTAACGTTAACGGTGGAGCCATTGCCATTGGCCATCCTGTGGGTGCAACCGGAACGCGTTTGGTTTTAACATTGGTGAAAGAAATGAAAAGACGTCAGGTTCCATTGGGCTTAGCAACTTTGTGCATTGGTGGTGGTCAGGGCGGGGCCATGATTGTGGAATTAGAAAATTAGGGGGAATCTATGAAAGAAACAATTGAGATGACCCAAGGGAAGCTTGGTGCGGATTTGGAGAAATCAGTAGCATCAATGGTGGATAGTATTCGAATCGTACCACATCAAGAAATCGCCATTGTGGAACTGGATCAAAAAGATAGTAAGGTAAATAAGTGGTCAACTCCGATGATGATGCGCTTACGACAGGTGATTGAAGAATTAAAGAAGAGTTCCTATCAAGGGGTCGTTTTTATTTCACGGAAACCCAAAATTTTTGTAGCAGGAGCGGATATTGATGAGATTCGTGATTTGAAGACCAAAGAGGAGTTTTCTCGGGCCGTTGCCGAGGGGCAGTCTATTTTTAATATGATTGAGGATTTGCCCATGGTAACTGTAGCTGCCATTCATGGAGCAGCGGCAGGAGGGGGATGTGAGTTTGCTTTGGCTTGTGATTATCGCATAGCCACTGAAGATGGTTCCACACGCATTGGGTTACCGGAGGTGAAATTGGGTATCATTCCCGGATTTGGGGGATGTGTGCGGTTGCCCAAGGTGGTGGGTCTTCAGGCTGCTTTAGATATTATTTTGCAGGGAAAGTTGTTGGCCGCCAAAAAAGCTGGGAAGGTAGGTTTAGTCGATCTTGTGGTTCATGAGAATCTTTTAGAAAAATATGCACTTGACTTTGTGCGTGAGAAAAAAGGTCAAAAAAGACCAGTAGCCTATCGTTCTCGGGGGTTGGTGAATCAGTTTCTTGATTCTTGGCTTGGTGCTAAAATTGTATTTCAACAGGCGCAAAAGAGCGTTTTGAAAGCAACCAAAGGACATTATCCAGCTCCTTTGAAGGCCCTTGAGGTCATACGCAAAACATATGGGATGGCTGATCGAGAACGGGCTTTAGCCATTGAGCGAGAGGGATTTTGCGAAGTAGCAGTTACTCAAATTTCTAAAAATTTAATTCATGTGTTTGATTTAACGGAAATGGTAAAAAAACAAACAGGAGTAGAGGGAGTTACCGTAGAGCCGAAGGCGGTAAGGCATATTAGTGTGCTTGGAGCTGGAACTATGGGTGGTGGAATTGCTTATGTAGCGGCCGATCGTGGTATTGAAGTCCGCCTCAAGGATATCAATTTGGTAGCATTAGCTAAAGGCGTACAACATGCGCGCAATTTATGGGAAAAACTACTTAACAAGAAAGTGATTGATCAATATGAATTTCAGCAGAAAATGGCGCGCGTTTCCGGTGGCACTGATTACTCTGATTTTAAACGAACTGATTTGGTAGTGGAGGCTATTGTTGAGGATATGGAAATTAAGAAAAAGGTGATTCATGAACTCAGTCACCATATTCGCCCAGAAACTATTGTGGTAACCAACACCTCATCTCTGAGTGTTACTGAAATGGCAAAAGCCTTCCCTCGTCCTGAATTGTTTGCGGGTATGCACTTTTTTAACCCGGTCGATAAGATGCCACTTGTCGAAGTAATACGAGGTGAAAAAACAAGCGATGTTACCGTGGCTACCGTTTTCGATTTGGCTAAAAAAATGGGAAAAATGCCCGTGGTGGTAAAGGATGGTCCGGGCTTTTTTGTTAATCGTTTGCTCTTGCCTTACATGGCAGAGGCGGCCTTTCTTTTACAGGAGGGACAGGATATTGAGCGGGTGGATCGAGCCTACGAATATGGTTTTGGGATGCCCATGGGTCCATTTGCCTTAATGGATGAGGTAGGGTTGGATGTTTGTTTGAAGGTTCTTAAAATTTTTAAAAAAAGCTTTCCCGATCGTATTGAGATGGCGCCTTTTTTAGAAAAGTTAGAGGGCTTGAAGGATCGGCTGGGTAGAAAAACCAAATTAGGGTTTTATCTATATGATTACAAAGGTTACCGGGAGAAGGTGGATCCACAAATTTATTCAGTTCTGGGGCTTAATCCACCTCGTAATCCGCTGTCAGATGAGGATTGTGTGGATCGAGGAGTGTATGCGATGATTAATGAAGCGGCTCGGGCTCTTTGGACTGATCGAATAGTAGCCTCTGCAGCTGAGGCTGATTTGGCGATGATTATGGGAACAGGATTTCCTCCGTTTCGTGGGGGTCTATTGAAATTTGCTGATCAAATTGGCTTAGAACACATTATTGGTCGGCTTGAAGAATTTGGGCGCACCTATGCTCGCCTTAGAGTGAGTTCTGAGCTTAGGGAAGTAAACAAACAAGGGGGATTTTATAAGGCGTTTCCTAAAAAAGGATTGCATTAAATGGCTTCCCCCCGAAGTCCATCAGAGCTTTTTTCTGAGTTACTCAA
>JANWYU010000222.1 GCA_025055135.1 Pseudobdellovibrionaceae bacterium
TATTCCTGGCTTTTTAGTTGAGCGGTGATTTCTATGTGGTCTACACCTAAGTGGTTATGTTCATCCAGGGCTTGCGTTAGGTGGTTGCTTAGCAGAGGCTCTATGATTTTCTTCCATTGAAAAAAATCAGATTGGGGCTTCAAAGAGAAAAAGGTTTTTGATATTTGGTGAGAGATAAAATCTAGAAAAAAAGTTACCGTGATTTGATCGGTGACTTTTTGTATTTTTCTTATTGTCTCTAATGTTTCATTTAAAAGATCCATAACGGCTGTTATTAGGTAAGATGGATCATAAATTGTGTATTCAAAATAGCGATGGTTTGACCATTTTTGAGGGATGGGTTCGTAGCATGGTATGATGTTTTTATAATGAGGATTAAACAGTTTTTGATAAAGGGAGTGTCCTGTATTTTGCCAGCGTTTTTGGCAATCTTGAAGATTTAAGGGATACCGGTAAAGGTCGTAAATGGATTGGTAACCCAATTCTTGTAAATCTGCGATACATTCGTCAATGGATGAGTGACATGGCCAGGGATCAAGTCCTTCAAAGTGTTTAAGCCCATTGACGGGTATTTGAGCTAGTGATTGGTTAGGGTAGTAACAAGACAGTTCTGCATGATGGGGCGATATGCCCCATCCGATTTGTAACGAACATGTCCATAGTTCTTGTAATTTGTTGTGAATATTTTTTAAAGAACCATGTAATTTAAGAACCTTTCTGATATCTCCCAATATTGTGCGAGGCGGGCGGTAGTAGAGATTGGGGGTTATGGAATAAAAAGTGTCGCATTGAGAGGAAGGGATAATTTGGGGAAAGGTGACGCAGAAAAAGAACATAGGGATGCCTCCATTTAGTATGATAGGGAAAGTGGTTTTTAATTTTTTGAAAATAAATGGTTCTAGGAGTCCATAAAATTCGGCACTGACTTAAGGTAGTTGGAGTAACAGCTTGGGGAGTTAAGGCAATTTCGATTAGGGAGGATGGGTATTTATGTTTCAGATAGTGAAGCCTTCTTCCGGTTATCTCTTTCCAGCTTTTTTGTGTTTTGAAATAAATGATAACATCAAAACAATGAGATTTTATAGCCTCCTCGAGCATATTACTGGTTTTATGGTCGTGGGGTGAATACGCCCAGAGAGATCTTTTGGTTACTAAAGGGAAGCGAAGCGATGATTGTACATCACAAAGAAAAGAGGCGGGATAGATCCATAATATTTTTTTAATATTCCCTTTATTGCGAATCAGATGTTCTAAAATATGTTTTAGATGACTGAGGAAACCACATCCCCAATAGGGGCATAGGATCTGTATAAATGATTTTTTTTCAATTTCTGAAGAAAGGACTTGAGAAGGGGGTAATTTCATGATATGTAAATTATATGTAAATAAGTTGAGATTATCAATAGAATTATGATTAAAATCTTGTGTTTTACCTAATTTGCTGTTACCAGAATACTAGCTTTTATTGGCTTTTATGCTATCTCTCAAGTGGGTAGCGAATAAAAAACTAATAAAAAAGGCGGCCTTGCCTACTTATCTCAATACTAGGGATTGCATAGAGCCAAGACGGTTTCCAAAGGTTTTACATAAAGTAAAACAGACGCAGAAAGGAGGATGGTTTTATGTTTTCAATTACCTTCCCACTACTAATCACCATCATAGGTGGCTTAACGGTTAATTTTCAACAAAGGCTTTGGGCCAGTGATATTTCATTGATATATTTTAATCAAATTTTAGCGTTACAACACATGAATCAAGAGAAAGAACGGGAATTAAGGTTTCAGCAGAGTGCTGCTCATTTTGAATTGATTTTTAAAACACTACCAGTAGTGGGATATCACACCGATTTTAAGGATAAAAGGAAGGGGGCTCTAACTACCACTATTAAGTTTTATGGTCCTACTCAAACAATTGGGGCTCTTCAGACGGAATTCCCCAGTTTTTTATACCTCAAATTACAAAATTACTGTTTAACCTATTTGGTCAGGGATTACATTAACCAAACGTTGAATTGTGTGGACTGTATCAAAGTGTCTTCTTTTGAGAAAAAACAAACAAAGGGATTTCTATTCACGTTAATTTTTCCTGAAAAACTACAATTGAAGTCCTTACGGAGTCAAAACCCGGTTACCTATCGTTTAATTGCTCGTTCTACTCTGAGTAATCAACAACGTTTAGAAATGACCTTAGGTGAAGGAGTTGTTGGTAAATCAGAGACAGCACATTTTCACTATCAGAAAATTAACGATGCTAATGATAAAGATAACTCATATTTGAGTGTTACCTGTAGCTCTTTAAAAATTCAGTGGTTGTAATTACATCCAATAGCGAAAGAGAAAAATAAGGTAACCAATTGCTTTTTGCCACCAAGGAAACCTTTCAGGGCCATTGAGAATGGGCTTAGATACCAATAGGTCTTTTTGCCATTCGGTGTGAAAGTTTTGTATGGTACGTTGTTCTTGAATACAATAAAGAATTTCTAAATCATGAAGAAAACTACGATGATTCCAATTATGGCTTCCAATAAGAAGACAGTTATCAATTATGAGGGCTTTCGCATGCCAGATTTTGGGAAGATATTCATAAATAGAAATATTAAATTTAATAAACCGAGAAAGATAATATTTGATGGCAAATTGAGTAAACCATACATCTGATTGAGCGGGGATTAAAACGGTGACTGATACACCCCGTCTTGCAGCACGAACTAGGGCCCAAAGTAAAAATGATCTTGGCAAAAAGTAGGGAGAGGCTAAACAGATTTGGTGTTGGGCCTTTCTGCACTCCCGACTGATCCAACGGACAAGGGCAATTCGATCAAGTAGGGTCGTGTTAAAGAAAAATCTTTGCTGTTTTTTATCAGCGATTGCTTTTTGTCTTTTTTTGAATCTTTTTAAAATTTTTTGGGGATTGGTCCAGGGGAAATAAAAAATTCCCCTTCTTGCCTTAAGGAAGTGTTTTTTGCACAACTCATACTCCTCATGGGAAATAATCGTGCGGACTCCAAGGTCGCGCCATGCTAAGTGCTTTTCTGTTATATTCAGACTACCTAGGTAACATATGTGACCATCTATAACGATCAGCTTACGATGATTCCTTTTATTAAGGCGAAATATGTTTGCGTTATAAATACTTAAAGAAACTTTATGGCGGTTGGCCCATGTTTTTAATGGGGTTAGGGCGTTCCATGAACCAATCATATCAATATTAATGAATACAGAAACCCCTCTTTTTTTAGCCTGTTCTAGAAGGTATAATAAATTCAGTCCGATTCGATCTAAGTCAAAGATATACGATTCCAAGAGAATTTCGTTTTGAGCTTTGCTAATATCTTCAAACAAACTCTGATAATATTCGTTTGAATCAAAAAATAGTTTAGCGGTTTCTTGAATGTTTGAACCATTCATAAAACAAAATGCTGGCGGCAATAGGAGCATTGAGGGATTCTACTTGTGGTAACATTGGTATCTTAATTCTTCGCAATTTTATGTTTTGGTCAATATCAAAATTTTTTAGTCCCAATCCCTCTTGCCCTACTAAAAAAAGGGGATTGAGGGGAAGGCGAATTTGGAAAATTGATTCCCCAATTAGGTCTAGAGCCAAGATGGGACGTTTAAAGCTAGCCAAAGGAGTAAAAGATTGAAGGCGCAAAAATTTAAGATCAAATACAGTTAAACTCGATACTCGCACAACCAGTGGTAAAAAGGGGTAACAAGAGTGTGGAGTTAATATAATTTGGGTAACCCCAAATGCGGCAGCAGATCTTAAAATGGCTCCCATATTTCTTGGGTCTCCTAAGGGACAAATTAAGGTGGGTAGGTCTTGATGTAAAGAAGGTTTCCAATCTGAAATGGGAGGAGTTTTTACCACTAACAAATTAAAATTGGTTTGCAGAGTATCCAGTTCCTTAAACAAAGAAAGATGAAAACTGATAGGAAAAGCCTTGGAAAGGGTTTTGCCTCCAGGAGGAACTAATTCCCATTGAATGTGTTGTGGGAATCGTTGGATAAACTCTAGTACAAGTTTTGGTCCAGCTACCAATGTTAGATTTTTTTCTTTGGGAAATGGATGCTTGTTAGTTAATTGGTAGCATATTTTCCATGTTTTGTTTTCGCGACTCTGAATGATTTTCATTTTGATAATTTTTGATAAATGATTAAACGCCGCTGATGAGGGGTTTTCGGTAAGTGATAAGAGATGTCTGAAACTTTTTTGTACAAATGACCCCAATTCGATTCCACTAACTTAATTTCCGGATCAACCCCTGGTCCTTTCATAAAAAAGGCATAACCCCCTGGTTGCAGGCTTTTACTAACGTTGGTTAGGGTATTGCGCATATCCTCAACAGCTCGTGTGATGACTCCTGCTACTGGGTATTCAAAATCCTTCGTAACATATTTTCCCAAAATGTCCAAGTTTTCTAATTCCAAATCATCCCGAACTTTTTTTAAAAAATCGACCTTTTTTTGTACTCCCTCGGCTAAAATAATTCTTTGTTCGGGTAACAGAATTTTTAAGATAATCCCAGGAAATCCGGCTCCAGATCCTAAATCAAGCAAAGGAAAGCTGAGTGGGGTTAGATCGCGAATAATGGCACAATCCATAAAGTGTTTTATCGCAATCTCCTGAAACCGTACTAATCGCGTAAGGTTATAGTGAGCCTGCTCTTTAACCAATAGTTGATAAAAACGGGCCATTTTGGCAATTTCCCTTCTGGTGATATGGGACATGTTGTGATTAAAGAAAATGTCAGCCAGGCGCTCTTCAGTTTCTACAAGGGACGGTATTATCATAGGCACCTTTTTCTTGCGGCTTTTAGAAGTGGAGGGCTGAGTATTAGTAGCACGAGAAGAAAATGTTTTTTTCGCTTTATAGATTGACCAATTTTCCTTATTTTTGTGCGCCATGCCTTGAACCTGCCTTGTCTAGCCAATGGGTATCGAGAATAATCATCCTCCATGAGCCCTGTTATTCAAGATTTAAAGAAAAAGTTAGAGGAAATCAAAGTTCAAGCGAGGGAAGCACTTGAATCAGTGGAGGACGTACAGGCCCTTTATGATGTAAAAGTGGGTTTTCTTGGCAAACAAGGTGTTTTGACTCAGCTGATGAAAGAGATGGGTCAGTTACCGGTTAGCGATCGCCCCCAGTGGGGTTTGTTGGTCAACGAAGCCAAGAATTTTTTGGAGCAGGTGTACCAAGAGCGGTTCTCTGAATTAAAAAGTAAAGAGCTCATGCAGAAGCTCCAGCGAGAAAAAATTGACATGACGTTGCCAGGCTCAGTTGCCAGAGTCGGTAAAATACATGTGTTGTCTCAGGTTACTGAAGAACTGGTGGCGATTCTTTCCCGGATTGGATATGCTTTACGTTTGGGACCCATTATTGAAAGTGATTTTTATAATTTTGAGGCACTAAACATCCCAGCAGATCATCCTGCTCGAGACATGCAAGATACTTTTTTTCTGGAAGGTGACTATGTGTTACGTACCCACACCAGTCCCATACAGATTCACAGTTTGGAAAAGGAAAAGCTGCCGTTACGTGTGGTAGGAACTGGAGCCGTGTTTCGGTGTGACCACGATATTTCTCATCTGCCTCATTTTCATCAACTAGAAGGTCTTTGTGTCGACGAACGTATTTCGATGGCAGATTTGAAAGGGACGATCCGTTACCTTGTTGAAAACTTTTTTAAAAAAAATCTCATGATACGATTCAGACCTAGTTTTTTCCCGTTTACAGAACCGTCTGCTGAAGTTGATTGCCAGTGTCCCTTGTGTGATGGTAGAGGCTGCCAGGTTTGTAAGAGTTCGGGTTGGATTGAAATTGGGGGATGTGGGTTAGTGAATCCCAAAGTTTTTTCAAAAGTAGGAATCAATTTTCAAAAATGGCAGGGCTTTGCCTTTGGCTTTGGGATTGAACGGATGGCTATGATTCGTCATCGGGTCGATGACATTCGGTTGTTTCCAGAAAATGATTTACGGTTTGTAAAACAATTTTAAATACGACAATGAGGCGTTTTCATGAAATATAGTTTACGCTGGCTGGATGAGTTTGTTTCATTAGACGGTTTTTTGCAAGATCCTCAAAAACTCTCTCAAGTTTTAACCTTTGCAGGTTTTGAAGTAGAGGGATTTGAAGATCAAAGTGCCCGTTACCAAAGTACGGTGATAGGTATCATTTTAAAAAAGGAAAAACATCCTAATGCGGATCGCCTCACGGTGTGCCAGGTCACTACGGGGCATGGTGTGATTCATCAAATTGTTTGTGGGGCTCAAAATCATCAAATTAATGATCGAGTTGTGGTTGCCTTACCTGGTGCTGTGTTACCAAACGGAACTGAAATTCGTAAAACCCAAATTAGAAATGTAGAATCAGAAGGAATGCTTTGTTCAGCGTCAGAATTGGGGTTGAGTGAAAAATCAAATGAAGGGTCGGAAGGGATTATGATATTGCCTCCTGATGCCCCGGTGGGTGAGGCTTTTTCTACATATTGGCAATTAAATGACGTTATTATGGATATTAAAGTAACCCCTAATAGGCCAGATTGCCTTTCTCACAGGGGATTGGCTCGGGAGTTGTCCATACTTTTGAGACGACCGCTAAAAGATCAAGTGCCTGGTGATGAAAATATCACCATGAGTTTGTTACCAGAGACCTCTTTTTTTAAGGTTCAGATAAAAGATAAACAACTGTGTCCTACTTACCTGGGTGCTGAATTTGACCAGGTTTGTGTTGGTCCTAGTCCTCTGTGGCTTCAAAGAAGGTTAAATTCTTTAGGATTACGCTCTATTAACAATGTGGTTGATGTTACTAATTATATTTTATTAGAACGAGGACAGCCGTTACATGCTTTTGATTGGGATCGTATTGATGGTAATGAAATTCATGTGCGTGGTTCTTTGGAAGGAGAGACATTTAAAGCCCTTGATGGGGTTCAACACTCTTTGAAAGAGGGCTATTTGTGTATCGCAGATCAAAAGAAGATCTTAGCTTTGGCTGGTATTATTGGAGGATTTGACTCTGCTGTCTGTTTGGACACAAAACGGATTTTTCTTGAGGCAGCTGTTTTTAAACCGGATTTCATTCGTCGTAGTAGTAGAAGTCTTGGGATTAGTACTGACTCCAGTGATCGATTTTCCCGAGGGGTTGAGGCTCAGGAGCTTTGGGAGAATTTTTTAAGAGCCATTCAGTTAATGGTGCAAGTAACCCAAGCCCGGTTAGTGGGGATTAACCGTGCCTATAATCTGGAAGAGCGTCGTGATGCTTTGGTGCGCATTTCAACGAAATTTGTAGAACAAAAATTAGGTTATTCTGTTTCGGAGGAGGATTTTCTGAGAGTAATGAAACAAATCGGGTGTCGTCATGAGGGCAGTGATCATGAACAGTTGATATTGGCTCCTCCGGTTTGGCGACGCGATTTAGAAATGGATGTCGACTTGGTGGAGGAATACGGTCGGATCAATGGGTACGATAAAATTCCCGAAACCTTGCCTATGCTGACTGTCGCTCCCTCTCAGCATGATTTTTACTTTGGGTGGCAGAGTCGAATAAGACACTATTTGACAGCACGTGGTTACCATGAGGTAGTTACTTCGTTTTTTGTCAGTTCGCGATTAGAGAGTCAATTTTTTTCTCAATTTGATTATCGCGTGTTGGGGCTTGGTTGGGGCCATTCGGTAAAACCATTGAACCCGTTGAGCGAGCAAATGGATAGTTTGCGAAGATCTCTCTGCTATTCGCTTTTTGAAAGGGCTAGTTATAATATTCGTAACGGGTTGGAGCAAGGATATATTTTTGAGATAAATCCCGTCGCTTTTCACGTAAATGGAGCTCATGAGAATAGGAAGACGGGATATCAAGAGGAGTGGAGGTTAGCCCTATGTGCCTGGGGTACTGATACTCATTATTGGGACATAGTAACATCTTGCCCTCTTGTTTTGAAATTAAAACAAGAAGTTCTTTGTTTGCCATGGTTTTCCTTGAGTGATCGTAGCAAAGATTTATCATCGATTCATGTTCCTCCCTTTGCCCATCCTGGTCGATTTGGAGTTTTTTATTATGAGACACGACCCGTTGGCTTTTGCGGGGAGATACATCCTGATTGGCAACAGGAATTTAAAAAACGAATTCCCATTGTCTTTGCTGAGCTCAATCTGTCTTGGTTACTATCTTGTGCTCTTAATGTAGAAAAGAGCTTTCAACCGTTTTCGCGGTTTCCCTTTTTGTCAAGAGATTTAGCGGTTGTGGTACCGAAATCCGTGGCATTTGGGGAGGTATTTGACACGATTCAATTGTTCTTTCATTCTTTAATACAAGATCTTCATGTTTTTGACATATATGAGGGTCAAGAAGTGAAGCCTGGTTGCATACAATATGGCTTTAGAATGAAATTACAAAAACCCTCGGGTAGTTTAGTGGACGATGAAGTTAATCGAATGATGGAGAATTTGATTCAAGAGCTTCGTGAAAAATTTCAGGCAGAATTACCCGTGCGTTAGGGCGTTTGGGGGAGGAGCATGACGCTTACGAAGGCAGATTTGATTGAAGAGGTTTATCAAAAAATTGGTTTTTCTAAAAAAGAGGCTTCCCATTTTGTAGAACTCGTATTTGATCTGATTATGCAGGAAATCCTTACTGGAAAAAGTGTAAAAATATCCGGGTTTGGTACTTTTGTGGTTCGTAAAAAAAAACCTCGAAGAGGTAGAAATCCCCAAACCGGTGAACCTATTGTGTTACCGGGAAGATATGTGGTCACTTTTCGACCCAGTCAGCAATTGCGGGATATTGTTAATGGTCAAGAGGTTCCTGAA
Organism: Pseudobdellovibrionaceae bacterium; assembly: GCA_025055135.1. Classification (GTDB taxonomy): domain Bacteria; phylum Bdellovibrionota; class Bdellovibrionia; order Bdellovibrionales; family Bdellovibrionaceae; genus JANWYU01. The sequence goes on from JANWYU010000222.1 coordinate 8,808, forward strand.
TTTTTAATTAATCCATAACAGCCTAAAAATTATCAGTTTTTATAAGATATAAGTAAGAAAATGAAAACAAATAAAAAAGGGGGTAAATATATGATGTCAACGGAGGAACATTTAGGACAAAACCCAAATGGTTCTGTTTTGTTGGAACAGGCACCCCAAATTCAACCGAGCACATTTGGTTTGCGTCCTGAAGATTTGAGTCTGCCTGAACATCTCATTGATGAGGAGCTGATTCGAGAATTAAGCTCCATCCCTGATCGGTTGGGATTTAAAATTGGTGAGGTAGCGGAATTGCTTAATGTGCGACCATATATATTGCGTTACTGGGAAAGTGAGTTTGTAGAATTAAAACCAAAAAAGGCAAACAATAACCAACGGTATTATACCCGCCGTGAGGTGGAAATGGCATTTTTGATTCGCAAGTTACTTTATCGAGACAAATATTCAATTGAGGGAGCTCGATCCGCTCTAAAGAGCGGCAAAAAAGTATTTCGAGAGCAGGTTGATACTTTGAATGAGAAAAGAGGAAAAATAACTTTGTTACTGCAGCAGGGTCAAAAAATTCTTGAGGAACTCAAAGGCGCGCATGATTGGCTAGAAAGAGTTAGGGTTAGAGAATCTTAAGATGAGTCGGTCTCCCAACCAGGTATTTGCTGATTTTATAAAAGCGTTTTTACTGCCCACTTTGGTAAACAAAATATTTATGTTGTACTTTGGATTAAAATATGTAGAGCATCCTGGCGAGGGATACGGGTTTGGTCTTGTTATAACGTTTCTGTTTCTCATTTTCACTTTGGGGCGTCTCATTTGGAAGTATCGAAATGTTGAGGATCCTTAAGTTGGTGCGCTCGAGAGGATTCGAACCTCTGACCACTTGATTCGAAGTCAAGTACTCTATCCAGCTGAGCTACGAGCGCTTTTCTTGTGCCCTCAATTCTATTTCCACATTGAGACAACAATAGTGCTGCTCAGAATACCAAATATTTGGTTGAAGGCAAATTTTTAGCTTAACAGTGGAGATCTCATTTGGACTTTCAAGGGCCCGCACCGTGTTTTACCCAAATTTGGTTCCATGGGTTGTCCGTAATGCATGTTGGAATCGCAAAGGCGCGTTATTACTATGACTCAGCACTTTTCATTTGCTAATCTTCTTTTGCTAATCTTCAGGTAATTCTGCGCGTGGCTCAGCTTGGTAGAGCACTTGCTTGGGGTGCAAGAGGTCGCTGGTTCAAATCCAGTCGCGCAGACCATTTTTTTCAATCATTTCAATATCTTGGATCAATTTTGCCGGACATGAAATTACAAAAAAACGGACATAATGTCCGACATTCTATTGACCTTCTATAATTCGTATCTTGAACGAGAAGACGGTAAAATCGTAAAAGAACGTTTCCCTGTTCAGCAGTACAAACACATTCGTCATGACGAAGTAGAACTCAGAAACTGGTCCAGTTAATACATTTAAGAAACTGGTTCATTTTAATGTGGATTATGACAAATCCGGCATACTCGATCGACTTTCTATAGTCACAAAGTACGTCAGCCTGTCATCCACACTAAATGGGACCAGTTTTCTGTTGATCAGATCATCGGTTCACAATCGTGAG
>JANWYU010000048.1 GCA_025055135.1 Pseudobdellovibrionaceae bacterium
TGAAAATCCTCGGGGATTATAGCTTGTATGTAGCAGGGTTTTTCTCCGAATCTCTACAAAGAAAATTGGTGGACATCGACTACTACGTAAACATGGGAAGAATGGCTTTTCTAAGCCTATCAGATTTAACAAAAATTGATACCCATGGTTATGTCTATCGATCCCTAGGTCAACAATTCGTTAAATGGGTAGATGTGCTCAATTGTGTGGCAGAAAAAAGCTCCTTAAATTCGGACGCTGGACTACTGCGCCTTTATGAAAAGTTCTTAAGAACAGGATCAGAACTGGCCTTACAAAAATTATTGGAACGAGGTGTTGTTGCCGTTTCACAAGATGAATTGAAAAAAGCCAACCAGGACGTAGAATAAGTAGTCGTCATGTTTGGTATTGGCTTTAGCGAAATTCTGGTTATTGGATTAATCGCTTTAATTTTTATTGGCCCAGAAGATCTTCCCAAGTTTGCTCGTACTTTGGGGCGTCTCATTAACGAGTTTCGTCATGGTAGCGAGCAATTCATGGAACAATTGCGGAACGCAGCCAATACAGATGAGCTGCATAAAACCCGCAAAGAAATTGAAGATTTCATAGAGCCCTTGGAAGGGCACCGTCCCTCACCCGATCATATCATTTCTGAACATGTTACCAACGAACCTGTTGTGAATAACGTCCCCTCCGTTGAAACCTCCACTCCCTCTATTCCCCCAGAAACAGAACCTGCTGACTCCAGTGAATCATCCAAAAAGGGTGGCTAAATGGCTAATGACACCGGTAACATGACTCTCATAGACCACCTGCGGGACTTAAAAAAAACGGTAGTGCGTAGTTTATGGGGGATTGCAATTGGATTTATCATTTGTTACCAATATACAGGACCTATTTTAGATGTTATCCGAGCCCCCATTACTCCCTATTTACCGACAGGGGGCTTAGTTTTCACCGGTCCTATTGATAAGTTTTTTGCCCACCTAAAGGTAGCGTTTTATGGTGGGGTCATATTATCCGCCCCTTGGTGGCTCTATCAAATCTGGCAATTTGTGGCGCCAGGCCTTTATCGCCATGAGAAAAAAGCCACGGTAACTTTTATCGGAGTTGGCTCTTTCTTGTTTGCAACAGGTGTGGCCTTTACCTATTTTCTGGTCTTTCCCATGGCCTTCAAATTCTTAATGACCTTTGGGGGAGAAACCGACAAGCCCATGATTACCATTGATCAATACCTAAGTTTTTTTGTCTGGACCAGTCTCAGTTTTGGGGCTGCATTTGAACTACCCTTAATTTTAGTTACCTTGGGGATGTTGGGTATTGTTAGTCACGAGTTTCTTAAAAAAAACCGAAAGTATGCCATTGTGATTCTCTCCGTAATCACTGCTATTATCACTCCTCCCGACGTTTTAAGTATGCTACTCATGTTGGTTCCCCTTTGGATCCTTTTCGATCTATCGGTTTTTTTGGTGGGGGTCATCGAAAAACGGCGCTCTGTTTAAAAATTAAACACCTGAGAAATTTTTTCTCTGACCAAATCTTTCGTCATAATTCGGTCTAAGCTTTGCTAAAACAAATGCATGTTCCGATTACCGTTTCTAATTAGGGTGCCCTTTAAAAACCTTTTCACATTCACTTTTTTTTTATTCACTAAAGTAACTCTTATTGTTACCAGCAACATGAATGCTTGGGCTTCCAATCAGCTCATTCCCTTAAACAAGGGAAACTACCCAATACCGATCTCCTCTGATCAATCAAATTCTTTAGCGCCTCGCTCAACAGCCGTGGGCTTTAAAAGGGTAAATACGATTTACTCGGATTTTGTCCAAGAGATTGAAATAAAAAAGTTGCGAGGCCCCTTCGGCGAAAACCAAAAACGGATCCTTCTGCGTTACTTCCTTACAAACGACCCAAGCAAACAACAGCAATTACGACGGGAAATATTAGTCTATCAAACTCCGCGGGACGTCTTAAGGCTCTATAGTCCAAACGCCGTAGCTCAGTATTTTAAGGTAGCCTATAATCAGGCCGGACCCATTTTATACCACCGCCTAAAGGTGTTTCCATTAGAAGTATTTGCCTTTTTTGTTGCTACCGGAGCAGTTACCGCATTGGAGATTATCCACAATTATGCCAAAAACCCCATAGCCATGGAGCAATTCCTCCAGCATCAAATGGATCCCATTGGTCATTTAGGATTTGCTGCTTTCGTTATGACGGCAGGGCTGGTTTCCGAGCCATACCAGATGGCCTTTCGAAATTCCGCGTTTCGTGGCCTTTTTGGCTACTTGGGTATGGCAGCGGGAATGATGGCAAGCCACATTGTTCAAGAAGTAGGTCACTTTCCCTATCTGAAGGAATGTGCCATAAAAAGAGCCTACTGTGA
>JANWYU010000055.1 GCA_025055135.1 Pseudobdellovibrionaceae bacterium
AAACAACCTTAAAAATTTGTATTCTATGCAAGGGTTAGTCGTTTTATTTGTTACCCTGATTGGCTCTGTAGTGGGAGTCATTTTGCCCATGATTGTTTTCACCATACAAAGTAAAAATCAGGACAACTTATGGTGGCAAAGAAGAAATGTAGACTGGGCAGTGTTCTTGAATAATTTGCGTAGGCAGTTGGAAAATCCATTAACATGTCCTGGAGTAATTGGGGGAAACACCATTAATGCTTTATCTCCTGGTGATATTAATACGGGATTGCGGTTGATTTATCGTAATGCTTCGGGAGCACCCTTGATAGTTGCTGCAGGTTTTGTTGATCCTGGATCGCGCATACAAATTAATGATGTCCAAGCGATTATCGTAGAGCCAAGGGTTTGGGTCATTCAACATAATCCGGGTGGATCTATTGTAGAAAGTCCCCGCATTGTCCGTTTTGATCGACCGTCCCAACCTTTACGCCGATATAGCATTTTGCTTCGTATTGTTGGTCCAGACAATAGTGTTATGGTTCAAAATGAACAGGTTAACATTAATGGTACTCAGGTTTTTGGTTTTTCTCATATTAGGGTAAATCTAGATCCTTCCCATCAGATTGTTACCTGTCATGGGCTATTTACTGATGCTGATATTTGTGAGGAGCAAGGGGGAGCCTACGATAGTTCGGCGGCTATGAATGCAACACCTCACCATCGCTGTCATCCTGATAAGCAGTGTTGGATTGATCCAAGAAATATTTTAAGCACTCCTGTTTATACGTCGGGAGTTCCTCCTCTTCCGACACACCTATGTAATGGGCCCTATCAACCAACGTGGATGGGGCGTGTTGGTGGTAATGATCTTTGGAAATGTCTATGGTGTAATGATGGGATGTAATTGTTGAAGCAAGCAGTTAAAAACTATTTTTAGGCGTTGTTTGTTGTACTGAATGATTGCAGGGGGTTGCACATGAGTGATTTTATTTTAAGAAACAAAGTCCCTATTATCGTAATTGTCGTAATTTTCGCTTTGTTGATAGGTTATCGATCATTTCAAAAAAATAATAAATTGGTGCCGCAATCGCCAAACATTTCGCCGAGTCAAGGAGAATTACCTGCAGCAGCCACAGGAACAAACCTCCAAACTTCTCAAAACATATTTTCTAACAAGGTAACAGGTGAAGGAAGTGCCGATGCCGCTTTTAACCAAATGCCCTCAAAAGGGTTGAGTCAATCCTCTGAAGAAGCATTGAAAGCAATTAATGATTATGCGGGGATTGAAGTTCCCTGGCCCAAAAATTGGAATTATACTTTATTAGATGCCGATGATCCTAATACCCTTCTGATGACTGCGTCTGATAAAAACACAGCAAGTGTTGTCAATTTTGCTGCTACCAGGCACCTGCTAACGCGAGAGGAGGTTATTCAATTAGCCAAATCCTACGCCGATTCGTTACCGGGCTTAACACAAATCAACTCAACAGATATTAAGGAGTATCCCATTCCGGCGACTCTTTTAGAGGCTAAGGGATTTAAATCTGGTTTTCTCCTTGAAAAGGTTGATGAGAAGAATGCCAATTCAGACAAATCCTACTTTGCTTTGGTGGGTTTGACCAGAAGTGATGGAGCAGGCATGTACGTGATTTCTGTGGAAGGAAAGGCTTCCTATTGGAAGGACAATGAGGAGGTTGTTGATCGTATAATAGAGAACATCAAGCTAAAACCTGTGCCCAATAATAAGTAACATAATAAAATAAGTAATAAGAACCAGTGAAAAATTTATTAATCTGGATTATTGCGTTTATTGTCGGCTTGGCCGGCGCCATTTACGAATATGCCTGTGCTGCATATTTAACTCTTTTGTTCGGTGGGTCCTTTCAACAGTATATTTTGAGTTTTGGTGTCTTTGCTGGCAGTTTGGGGATCGGTGCCACGCTTGTTGCTATTAAATCCCAATTTTTTGGTAGGAACAAGATTTATTGGTTTATTTTTATTCAATCTATTTTGGTTGTATTGGCCGTCTTTATGCCCACTTTTTATGAAAATTTGTCACCTCTAGTGCAACCCAACGTTTCCTTTTGGATTTTAAACCTAATTGGATTGATACCCAGTTTAGTCTTTGGGGTTCTCATTGGCTTTGAGCTTCCCTTGCTATTCCAGTTATTTCCCGCTCGAATTATTGGGCTTATTGGGTATGATTTTTTGGGAATGTCGGTTGGGGTACTGGCGTTTCCTTTTATTTGGTTAAGTGGCCAGTGGGATATTTCTTGGTTTTTTTATTTAGCAGCAGTTTTAAATTTGGCGGCCATAGCGATAATTTATGCTACTAAAAATAGTCATATAATCAGGGTAACTCAACATCATCCAAGCGATTCGATGGCTTCACGACCCCAATTTCCGCTAAATCAATGGGAAATTTATTTTTTAGGATTTCTTTTGTCGTTTGCTTCCTTCGCCTATGAGGCTGTAACCGTTCGGCTGGTGTTTAGTGTGAGTCCTCATCATTTACAGACAATTTTGGGGCTTTCTAGTTTTATAGTCGGACTATCTTTGGGTGCGCTGTGGATTGAGTTTAAACCGGGTAATTACCATTTGAAAAGTTTGTTAAAGTTAGAGCTTGTTCTCACCATATTAGTTCTACTTGTTCCTGCCTTAGCTTTTTTAACCAGCATAGTTTTTGACAATTTCAATAGTTTGGCTTCCTATTCTTCCTTTGAATCATACAAATTCTTGAAGGGATTCTTCTTACTTATATTTCCTTTTTCTATAGGATACCTTTCAGGAATGGAGATGCCCTTAATTATTCGCTCCTTTCAATTAGTAGGAGATCATCCTGTTACCTTGAGGTTAAATGCTATAAACAGTATGGCGGTTCTGTTATCTGGGGCTATGGCTGTGGTGATTATTAAAAATATTCACTCTTCTTGGGCGGCGTTGATGATGCTGTCTCTCATCAACATATTTATTGTATGTTACCTAATTTTTCGGGTGTTTGCCAATAATAAAATAAAGAAATGGAGTTACGTGCTAGGCGCGTTTTCTTTGTTTCTAGTGATGTTACCAGTGGTTATTGAATCGACCCACCACATAGAAAAGGCGGCATTAAAGGTAGCCTATCATGGGATCAAGTTAGATCGCTTGGGTTGGGAGGATATTAAGAATTTTGTTGGGGTTATCAAGGCTTCTCCCGAGGTCAGCCGATTTGAGTCACCTATCCAAGTGATTGATCTGGTGAGGGGGCATATGGGTGAGTTTCCCATGAATGATCAGCGAGGGGGAATGTACATTGATGGAATGCCGCAGTTTTTTCTGGACAATCACGAAGTGTATCATGGATCTATGGTAACTGCAGGATTAAATCTTTTTAGAAATAAAAACATGGTGGACTATCCTCGTAAGATTTTAATTTTAGGGGGAGGGGATGGCATCTTAGTAGCTGAGATTCTAAAACAGATTCCGGATCCTAAGATTACTCTTGTAGATATTGATAAACTGATGATCCAATTGGCCAATAAGGAGCCGGAGTTAAGAAAAGCCAATCGTCAATCTCTGCTTAACCCTAATGTTACCATAAAAATAGACGATGCTTTTAAGTTTTTGCTAGAAGACCAATCCATTTATGATGCTATTTTTGTTGATTTACCTTATCCCCAGGGTGTTGATCTATTGCGACTTTATTCCGTAGAGTTTTATCAGTTGCTGCTCTCTCACCTGGATAGTAACGGTTGGGTTATGGTGGATATGCCATTACACCGAAACGTTGTTCACTCGAAAAAAGATGAAGAAAGGTTGAGCCTTATTTATTGGACTTTACGGAGTAGTGGATTTCAAACAATTTTTGCGTTTGGGGCGTCTGAGCCTTTTGTTGTTTTAAGTCCGAAGTTATTAGATTTAAAATTTAATTATAAAGAAATCGGTAAGGATGTGCCAACCAAGGTATTAATTAACTTGTTACCCATTGGGTTTCTTGGCGCCGAAAATAAGCCCATGCCGAAAAGGCTTAACACGCTACGAAGGCCCGTATATATTTTGGAAAATGGGATATTTGATTAGATTGCCAATTTTATTTCTTATTTTTTTTAATGCTATCCCTCCCCTGGGGGCTGTTAATTGGCATCTTTTAGCGGAAAAAGCCCCAAGGGAATATTTGGCCTTGGTTTATTCCAGGTTGCTTGATTTGCCCACAATTCAGGAGCTGCGATTGTTAAATATGTTAAATGAATGGGAGAAAAAAGCGTTAAATGAAACGCTTTCCCAGGTGGAGGGTTGGTCGGTCATCGTTGATGAGCTGATTCGACAACCGTGGATAGAGGTGGCCATTCACGTTCAAGAAAAAACAGGATCGATCACCTTTATTTTTAATCAAGATTTTTGGAAATTTCAGCGAAACATTAAAAACAGTCCAGGGCTTTTGCAAAAATTTATTAATCAAAGGGTGGGAAATGTGCCGCCATTTTCGGTAACCATCAATTCTGATGGATCGAGAATGTATTCATGGCTGTGGTCTAAATTAAAAAGTCAGGACCAATCTTATTTTTTAAATCAAATTAAAAATTTTAAAGAAGATGATTTACTAAAAAATTTTAAAATTGTTTTTCTTAACCTCACCCTATATCCCAATCAGGGGAGAACGAATATTTCAGTATCTCGTATGCTTGATGCTGCTACCTGCAGTAGGTTGAGCAAGTTAACCGAATTATTTATTAGTTACTGCTTGTTCTTTCAATCCTCACAGAACATCCACAATCAGTGGATTCACTTGAATTTGCCTCTTTCCATATTCTTGGACAATCTAGCCCGAAGGGTGGCTTGGGAGTTTTATTTTGAATATTTATTTCAATTAAAAAAGATACGTTGGCACAACCAGCGCCGTTACTCACTGATTTACCCCTATGCCGAGAGATAACCATTTGGTGGGATTTGATCTACTCAAAATCGTTTTTGTGCCATTTATTGTTTATTTCCATTCTTGGGAAATGCTGGTGGATGCTACATATCAACAAATGACGGCACTCAATCCCATGTTAAACATAGCTTTGGATACCATTCGTTCGATGAGCTTTTCGGGAATAGCCGTTGTATGCCTTTATGCCTTCTTGTTTGGCTTTTGTGGTTTTGCCAAAGATGTTTTAAAACGCTTAATGGGTGTATGTTTGCTAGGGACCGTCTTTTTATTTTTAATTTTCGAATCCACATCTTGGTTTCATCTTTGGGATATTTATGCCTACCTGGGAATGGTTATTTTATTGATACAAGTGGTGGGTAACCATTTTAGGTTAATTGTGGTTCTTTTTCTTTTCAGTATGGTGGGTTTGGCGGTTCCCTCTGAAGTCATTGTTCGCCCCTTTGGTCTTTCCCATAACCAAGGAACCTACATAACAGAGTGGCAGGCTATTATATTTGGAGTTTGTGGTCCTCACCTTGAAACCAGTTGGCCTGTTGTTCCTAATCTGTTTTATTCAATGGTGAGCTTTTGCTGGGGTGCGATTTTACGGTATGTGTTCTCTTTTCACAATTCCCGGGCTAAATGGGTTGGACTGATTTGGCTGGTACCGACTCTAATTTTTTTTAAAGAT
>JANWYU010000079.1 GCA_025055135.1 Pseudobdellovibrionaceae bacterium
GAACAAATTGTGTTTCCGGAGATTAATTATGATAAAGTGGATAAGGTGCGTGGTATGAATATTACCATCTGCACCTCCGCCAAAACAGATGAAGAAGCCAAGAGTTTGTTGGAAGCATTGGGAATGCCTTTTAGGGCAAAATAATTTTAGAAAGGTTTAGGTTAGAAAGGTTTAGGGAGCTATGGCGCGATTAGCAAGCATAAAAAAAAATGAATTAAAAAAGCGATTGATTGAAAAGAAAAAGGCGAGAAGAGATGAGCTGCGTGCCAAAATGAAGGATTTAAAAATTCCAGTGGAGGAAAAATTGGCAATTCAATTTGAGTTACAAAAGCTAGGTAGAAGGAGCTGTCCGACTCAGTATCGGAATCGATGTTACTTAAGCGGTAGGCCCCGAGGATATTTGCGGGATTTTGCGTTATGTAGGAACATGTTTCGTAAGTTAGCTTCTGAGGGAAAACTGCCTGGGGTGATAAAAGCCAGTTGGTAGGAGTTGGAGGTTATTATGGACTCGATTGCAGAGTTTTTGGTTAACATTAAAAACGCGAGAAAAGCTGGAAAGGATAAGGTTGATGTTCCTGCCTCCAATATGAGGAAGGCTCTAGCCACTGTTATGAAAAATAAAAAATGGATTAAGGATTTTCGCGTTGCGGACGATGGTCGTCAGGGTCTAATGCGCATTTATCTTGGAGGATTGCGTGGTTACCGGGGTGAGTTTTTACGGGTGAGTAAACCTGGGCGACGGGTTTATGTGTCTCGAGATGAGATTCCTTCTGTAAGATCGGGACGTGGTTTTTCCATCTTAAGTACGAATAAAGGCATTTTGACTGATGATGAGGCTCGAGCGCAAAAAGTGGGTGGAGAACTTTTGTGTAAATTATGGTAGGTGAGATATGTCTCGAATTGGCAAGTTACCGATTCCTATAGACGATAAAGTGAAAGTTACCATTAATTCGGGTAGTGTGCAGGTTCAGGGTCCGAAAGGGCAGTTGACCATTGGTTTGCCTGCCGGAATTAATTTGGTTCAAGAGGGAAAGCAGTTGAAGGTTGTTCCTGCTACGGGAGCATTAGAACGGCGCTTGGAGAAGCGAGGTCAAGGAAAGGCCTTTCATGGCTTAGTCCGCACCCTGGTAGCCAATGCGGTGAAAGGGGTCAAAGAAGGTTTCTCCAAAACCCTGGAACTAAACGGGGTAGGTTATCGTGCTTCGGTCAGTGGTCGCACTTTGGAGCTTTCTTTAGGTTATAGCCATCCCATCAAATATCCTATTCCTGAGGGAATAGATATTAAGGTAGACAAACAAACGATTATTACGGTTTCAGGAGCTAATAAAGACTTAGTGGGTGTGGTAGCAGCAGTGATTCGTGGGTTTCGTCCTCCAGAACCCTATTTGGGCAAGGGGATTAAATATCAAGACGAAAAAATAAGAAGAAAGGTTGGTAAGTCAGGGGGTAAATAGAAGGAGCGGGTTATGAAATTGGTGTTGAGAAAAAAGACCGCAGAAAAGACCAAAGCTCGATTAATAAAAAGAGCCCGTATTCGTAAAAAGGTAATTGGCCGTCCTGAGCGGCTTCGGGTGAGTGTTTTTAAAAGTTTGCGAGGCATTTATTTACAACTGATTGATGATACCAAAGGGCATACCCTATTTGCTTTAGATACGAGACATGTGAAGCAAAAGCCAACTGTGGAAGGGGCAAAAGTATTGGGTATGGAATTTGGTAAAAAAATTGTTGAGCGTGGGTGGAGGCAGGTTGTTTTTGATCGCGGTGGTTATCCTTACCATGGAAAAGTGAAGGCAATTGCTGAGGGTATTCGAGAAGCCGGGGTCAGTATTTAGCGAGGGTGAACGTATGATACAACAATCTAAAGAAAGGTTATCATTAACATCGGTTACTCAGGATTTAGATGAGCGAGTGGTATCAATTCGTCGGGTTACAAAAGTAGTTAAGGGCGGAAGAAGGTTTTCTTTTTCGGCCTTGGTTGTAGTAGGAACGCAAGATGGTTTAGTAGGCTATGGGTCTGGGAAGGCTGCTGAAGTTCCGGATGCCATCAGTAAGGCAAGTAGGAGTGCGAAAAAGAATGTTTTTCGAGTACATTTAAAGGGAGGATCTATTCCCCATGAGGTTACTGGCCAATTTGGGTCGAGTAAGATTATTATGAGACCAGCAAGTTCAGGGACGGGCGTGATTGCGGGTGGAGCGGCAAGGGCATTACTAGAGGCAGCTGGTGTCAAAGACATTCTCACAAAGTGTGTTGGATCGCGTAACCCTTACAACGTGGTTAGGGCTACTTTGAACGCCTTAGAGCAATTGGCTCCCCAAGAGGAGGAGGTAGATGATGAAATCAGCCAAGCGACGCTTTAGGGTAACTTTGCTACGAGGACTGATGGGGAAGTCGGACTCTCAAAGAAAAACCCTCGAGGCTTTAGGTTTGAGAAAAAGATTACAAAGTGTAGTGGTTAGTGATACTCCTGCCAATCGCGGGCAGATTTTAAAAGTACAACATTTGGTCTCCGTAGAAGTCCTTCAGTAACGGATGAAAATCCGATAAGGTAACCAAACTGTGGTTGAGGAGAGTTTATGGGCTTGTTAAGTAATTTGGTGTCGGTAGCAGGATCAAGGTCGGCTCCGAAAAGATTAGGAAGGGGACGTGGTTCGGGATTGGGGCAGACGTCAGGAAAGGGCCACAAAGGTCAGTTAGCTCGTACGGGCGGTAAGGTTCGTCGAGGCTTTGAAGGAGGACAGTCTCCGTTAGCAAGAAGAATGCCCAAAAGAGGATTTTCCAATCGATCTTTTGCAACTCCTTTGGTAGAATTAAACATTTTGGATGTCCTACGCAAAGTTCCGCAAGGGGATATTACGCCGCAAACGTTGGTGGAGGCACGGTTTATTAGTAATCCGCACATGCCAGTTAAAATTCTGGGGAGAGCCTCTAAAGCTTTAAGCACTGTGGATTTAAAGCGAAATTTTGTAGGTGTTCAGTTAACCAAAAGGTTGGCGGATTTGGTAGTCAAACAGGGTGGCACGGTTAACAGTTAACAGAGGATCGTTTGTGAGAGGGTGAAGACATGAACAAGGAAAGTTCAGTAATAAAGCGCATTGTTTATGTTTTGTGGGCTTTGGCTTTATATCGGGTAGGGGTTCATATTTCGGTTCCAGGGGTTGATGGGGCAGCGGTTGAGCGGTTGTTTGCTGGCCATCGTGCAGGTGTTTTGGGAATTTTTGACACATTTTCAGGAGGTGCTTTAGCCCAATTTTCTATTTTGGCCTTAGGGATAATGCCGTACATTTCGGCATCAATTATTATGCAGCTGTTATCGGCATCCATTCCGTCGTTGGAGGCATTGAAAAAAGAGGGTCCTGCTGGAAGAAAAAGAATTAATCGTTATACGAAGATGCTCACACTGTTACTGTGTATTATTCAGGGCTATGGATTAACTTCTTGGATTGCCAACTCCTCTGGGCCATCAGGAGAATCGTTAGTATCGTATCCGAGTTTTGGAGGGATTCCTTTTGTAGTTGTTGCCATTTTTACCTTAACGGCGGGTAGCTTTTTTTTGATGTGGCTTGGGGAACAAATTACTGAGAAGGGGATTGGTAATGGTACTTCTCTGATTATCTTTACCGGTATTGCTTCATCGTTACCACAAGCCACCTATCAGTTTTTCGAGTTAATTGGTTCCGGTGAATTGACTCCTGTTTTGGGACTTGTTGCTTTGTTAATTTTTTTGGGTGTGTTGATTGCGGTTGTGGTAATGGAAACTGCCCAACGTCGGTTACCGATACAATATTCTCAAAGAATTGTGGGTATCGGTCCTACCAATCACTTACCTCTTAAAATTAATTTTTCAGGGGTAATTCCCCCTATTTTTGCTTCATCCATGTTACTTTTCCCGGCAACTTTAACTCAGTTTGTAGATGTGGGTTGGTTAAAGAATCTTCAAAATGCTTTAAATCCCAATGGGGTTATTTACAATATTTTTTTCGTAGTGCTTATCGTGTTTTTTTCTTTTTTCTACATGGAGGTCGTATTTAATCCTAAGGACGTTGCTGAAAACTTGAAAAAGCAGGGAGGCTTTATTCCCGGGGTGAGAGCAGGAAGTGCTACCAGTGACTACATAAAAAAAATCATGTTTCGAATAGGTACTTTTGGGGCTATTTATTTAAGTGTGATTTGTGTGTTACCTGTCATTTTCATGAACAGCCTTTCTATCCCCTTTTATTTTGGAGGAACATCTTTGTTAATTTTAGTTGGGGTAGCACTGGATACCGCGCAACAAATTCAGGCTGCCATCATGACAGAGCGGTATGAATCTTTTTCGAAGACGGGAAAGATTCGATCAAGAAGGATTGAATTGAGATGATTTCTGTATGGCTTTTTATGGGGCCACCTGGGAGTGGTAAGGGTACCCAGGCTAAGCGCTTAAAGGAATTAGGTGGTTTTGAGCATTTAAGCACAGGGGATGTGTTGCGGGATGAAATTCAGACCCAAAGTGAATTGGGTATCACAATTAAGTCCATAGTTGACCGTGGTGAATTAGTCCCCGATGGGATTATGATTGATTTAATTCAAAAATATCTTTCAAATTACCCAAAAGAGGGGACTCGAATCCTTCTTGATGGATTCCCGAGAACTTTGAGTCAAGGTAGGGCCTTATTGGAGCGAGCGAGTCAAGGGCTTTTCAAGATAGAGGGAGTTATTTGGTTTCAGGTATCAGAACAGGTTTTGATCAAGAGGGCGGCGAATCGACGCATTTGTCAGCGGTGTGCTGCCATATACAACTTAGAGAGTAAGCCCCCTCGCACAGAGGGAATTTGTGATTTGTGCGGAGGAATTTTAATTCAAAGGGGTGATGATAATCCGGCGGTGGTTGCTAAGCGAATTGGCACTTATAACAGTCAGACAGCACCTCTACTATCCTTCTTGCGATCTTATGTGAGGGTTTTAGAAGTTAATGGGGAACAGAGTGAGGAGATGATTTTTGCGGCGTTACTCAAGGCACTAAAAAATGAGTAGACATGGTGTTAGGAAGAATGGTATTGATGCAGTTTTAGTCTATGTATTGGTGTTGACTTGGAGGAAGACATGAAGGTACGTCCCTCGGTGAAGAAAATTTGTAACAAATGTAAATTGATTCGTCGAAAGAACGTATTGCGGGTTGTTTGTGAAAACCCGAAGCATAAGCAGCGTCAGGGGTAAGAAAATATGGCTCGTATAGCAGGTGTTGATTTACCAAAGAATAAAAGAGTGGTCATTGCATTGCGCTACATCTATGGAATAGGTCCAACTCGGGCTAGAGAAATAACGAATGCATTAAATTTAAGTCCTTCGTTGAGAACCCATCAGTTAACCGATGAGCAAATCGCCAAAATTAGAAACTATATTGAAAATCATTATAAAGTTGAGGGGGATCTTCGCAGAGAAGTGGGTATGGCGATCAAGCGTTTAATTGATATTAACTCTTATCGGGGAATTCGTCATAAAAAGAGTCTTCCCGTTCGGGGACAAAGAACCCGTTCCAATGCCAGAACTCGGAAGGGTCCTCGTAAGACCGTTGCGAATAAGAAAAAGGCTGTTTAATTTTATTTTTGCAAAGGGAGCGTAATTTTTATGTCGTCAAAAACAGAGTCTTCGACCCAAGGGAAAAAGAAGGCAAAAAAGACCACTTCCCCAATGGGAATTGCCCATGTTTATGCAGGATTTGGTAATGTTATTGTTACCATAACGGATCACTCAGGTAATGCCATTGCGTGGTCGAGTGCGGGGGTTTTAGGATTTAAAGGTACCAGAAAGGGTACCCCTTTTGCAGCTCAAGTAACGGTTGAGGATGCGTGTAAAAAGGCTTTGGCAGCTGGAGTGAAGGCTGTGGATGTGCGGATTAAGGGACCTGGGGCAGGCAGAGAGCCGGCCATTAGGTCCATTGCGGGATCTGGCTTAAGGATTTTGTCATTAAAAGATGTTACCCCAATACCACATAATGGTTGTCGGCCGCCCAAGAGACGACGAGTTTAATAGGGAGAACGATAATGGCAAAGAAAAGTGATTCAGTTTGTAAATTGTGTCGTAGGGAAAACATGAAGCTGTTTTTAAAGGCAGAAAGATGCTTTACGGACAAGTGCGCTTTTGAGCGTAGGCCATATCCTCCTGGTCAGCATGGGCAGTCTCGATTAAAATTTTCCGAGTATGCCCTTCAGCTGCGAGAAAAGCAGAAACTGCGCCGCTATTACCATTTGGAAGAAAATACCTTCCGCCATATCTTTGAGATTGCGAGTAAGTCTACTGGTAACACGGGAGAGGTATTGCTGAGACTTTTGGAGACTCGATTGGACAATGTTGTTTATCTTATGGGAGGAGCCTGTTCTCGAAAAAATTCCAGACAAATGATCAGTCATGGTCATGTTTTAGTTAATGGAAAGAGGATTACTCTCCCTGGTTATTTTGTTAAGCCTGGGGATGTGGTTTCTGTTACCGAGTCTGCCAAACAGTTGGTTCCGGTTCAAATGGGTATAAACAGTGCTAAAAGAAGGGAATTGCCCGGCTGGTTGGAGGTGAATTTTGATAAGGTAGAGGCGGTAATAAAGGAACTACCAAGTCGTGCAAATATAAATACCCCTGTGGAAGAGCGTTTGGTTGTCGAGTTTTATTCTAGATAATAGTGTGTTTTAATGTGTTAATGTGGAGGAACAATGCAAGATTTTTATTTTAAGTTTTGGAGGGAATTAATAAGTCCGAAATCCGTAGAGGTAGAGAAGGAAACGAAGTCTGACGTTTATTCAAAATTTATTATTCGTCCTTTAGAAAAGGGTTACGGTGTTACCTTGGGTAATTCTTTACGAAGAATTCTTTTGAGTTCCATGATGGGTTCAGCAGCAAGCGCAGTTAAAATTGAAGGAGTTACTCACGAGTTCTCTCACTTATCAGATGTGGTAGAGGATGTTACTGATATTGTGTTAAACTTAAAATCAGTGCGATTTAAGCAGTTAGATCCTGATCCGGTTGTGGTAAAAATTAAAAAGAAAGGTCCTGGAGTGGTTACTGCTGCCGATATTATTGTTACGGATCGGATTCAGGTTGTAAATCCGGAACAGCACATAGCAACCTTGGGAAAGGCTGGGGAATTAAATTGTGAGATCATGGTAACCTTTGGTCGTGGGTTTGTGTCAGTTGAGGAGATTCCCAACAAAGATCCCGGATGGATTTATCTTGATTGTCTTTATAGTCCTGTTAGAAAGGTTAACTATCAGGTTTCTGCGGCTCGTGTGGGACAGAGAACAGATTATGACTCTTTATCTTTAGAGGTTTGGACAGATGGTTCACTCCGGCCGGAAGAAGCCGTTTCATTAAGTGCTAAAATTTTGATTGAGCAATTGGGTGTGTTCAAGCTGGTAGGGGAGTTCAAAGAGCCTCAATATTCTGAGACTGATTCCAAAGGTTCTGTACTCAATGAAAATTTATTCAGGCCTGTGGAAGACTTGGAGCTTTCTGTGCGTAGTGCGAACTGTTTGAAGAATGCGAACATTCGGTACATTGGTGAATTAGTAACAAAATCAGAAAGTGAAATGCTAAAAACGAAAAACTTTGGAAGAAAATCACTTAATGAAATAAAAGAAATTTTAGCTACCATGGGGTTGAGTTTAGGAATGAAAATTGAGGGTTGGCCTCCGCCGGGATGGGATCCTATCCATGGGATGAATCAATCTCAGGCAAAAGATCGTCAATAGTTATTAGGAGTAGGGAGTTAGGAAGGACGATTTAGGAAAAGAAGAGGTGTACCATGGCCAGTCATAGACGATGGGTTAGGCATTTGTCTCGTGATTATAACGCTCGTAAGGCTTTGTTAGTTGGGCTAACAAATTCTTTGATTGAGAAAGGTAGAATCAAAACGACTTTAGTTAAAGCCAAA
Organism: Pseudobdellovibrionaceae bacterium; assembly: GCA_025055135.1. Lineage (GTDB taxonomy): Bacteria > Bdellovibrionota > Bdellovibrionia > Bdellovibrionales > Bdellovibrionaceae > JANWYU01. The sequence goes on from JANWYU010000079.1 coordinate 7,899, forward strand.
GAGACCAGGCGCATGGTAGAAAGGCTGATCACATTTGGTAAAAAGAAAGAGGGAAGTGTGGCCGGGTTACGTATTTTAATCAGTCGACTTAATGGTAACGAGGCCAATGCGAAGAAAATTGTGCAAACCTTAGTTCCAAGATTTAAACAACGGCCTGGTGGTTATACGAGAATTGTGAAAATTGGCCCTAGGGTGGGGGATCGGGCTCCCATGGCGGTTCTAGAATTGGTGGAGTAGAGGGGTTTTTGGTTTTTGCCTAGCACGGTTACTAACGAAACTGAAAAGTTAAAAAGTTAATGTACTTATCGGGGAAAAAAATATTTTTAACTGGAGGCAGTCGAGGCATTGGAAAGGCGTGTGTGCGACTTTTTGATGCTTTGGGTGCTCGGGTTGTTT
>JANWYU010000149.1 GCA_025055135.1 Pseudobdellovibrionaceae bacterium
TGGTTATTTAAAATAGGGGCAATTAATCTTTGGACCGCATCCGCTGGATAGGTATCGTCCCCATCAACCATCACATAAATGTCAGCCTCCACTTCACTAAACATTTTTTGTACCACATATCCTTTTCCCTGGCGCGGCTCTTTAATGACCAAAGCACCTGCCGCTCTCGCCAACTGAGCCGTTCGATCAGTAGAATTATTATCAAATACATAAATCACCGCATTGGGTAACGCCTTTCTAAAGTCGTTTACTACTTTGCTAACGGTAACTTCCTCATTAAAACAAGGAATCATCACTGCCAATTTAAGTTCATTGGAGAGTTTAGGAGAGGCTTCCATTTTCCTTAAGACCTGCTGATTTCCGATTTACGAGAACGAGAAAGGGCTGTACTCTCCAAAGGAGAGGGATCTTTTTTTTGAAAATCAATATCAATTTTCACTTGCACCCGATGGGTCTCTAAAAAGTGTCCTAATTCCTTTGACCAATCTACCTCTTTAAGAACCTTTACTAACTCTGCACTAATTCTACTTGCCATCTCTTCCTTTGATTTTTGCGCCCCCTGAATTATTGTTTGCAGAATATCTTTGGGGAGCTTTAAATCGGTCAAATAATTCTTTATCAAATCCTCAGAAAGTGCAGCTCCCGATAAACCAACCGTTAAAAGCTTTCGAACTGCATCTACTAATTTAACCTCAGACATATCGAGTAATCCTTTTGTGGTAACTTTCCATCATAGAGGGCAAATTCGAGTTTACTAAGGCTTTAGCGATGGGCTTTGGCACTAAAAAATTAAATTCAACATCAACTCCATAAGTAGCCCGGGTTTTTTTTCCGCCTTCCAAGGATTCCAACTTCCAGTATCCTTCCGATTTTTTAAACAAATCTCCACCAGCCAGTTCCCAAGATACTTCTTTAAAAGGTTTTTCTGTCATCCACAGTTGATACACGAACGTTTTTATTACTGATATCGTGTACTCAACCAATTTCCGATCCCCCTCATTTTTTAAGATTCTAATTTTTTTCACGTCCGACAGAAATTCCGGATATTTTTCATAATCCGTAACTATTTTAAAAAAGGTTTCCGGAGAACAGTTAAAGACTTCTGTATGAACCACTTGGGCCATGTTTGCCTCCATCCATCAATTGTTACTTTTTCCCTTTTTAAAAAGGGCTTCCGCTGCCGCCCACAGCTCTTCACGACTTTTAGGCCTTTGTCCTTGCTGAATCGAATCCACTTTGGGAGCAAAATAGTCACAATAATTAGATCTTTCCTTCTCTCTCACATACTCCACATTAGGCTCACGACATTCTTTTGAAGCATTTCTATCAAAATGAACACAATGAACACAAGAATGCAAATCCTGCCCACAACGCTCACAGGTATCCCTAAATCCAACCCGATCACTGAACGTATTACTGTTGCCACAATGGTAACAATACAAAATTCCCATGCGGTATACTCCCAATTTATATTTTGGGAATTTTGTTTAAATTATGTAAGGCCTCAATTCGACGAATCGTACCTGATTCAGAGCGCATTACCAAACTTTCCGTGCGAGCCATACGATTTTTTAAAAATTTTACCCCTTTTAATAAAGGACCATCAGTAACACCTGTAGCACAAAACATCACCTTACCTAAGATCAATTCATCTAAGGTCCACTTTTTCTCAACATCCCTTAAACCCATACGCAATGCCCTCTCTTTTTCCTCTTGATTGCGAAACTTTAATCGACCCTGAAAATCTCCACCCAAGCAAGCCAAAGCCGCCGCTGCAATTACCCCTTCAGGAGCCCCACCAATTCCCAATAACATATCAATCCCTGATTCAGGCCAGCTAGCTGCGATGGCCGCTGACACATCCCCATCGCCGATCAGGTTAATGCGCGCCCCGGTTTTTCTCACCTCAGCAATCAAATCCTGATGACGGGGCCGATCCAAAATCACTACGGTAACATCTTGGACATTTTTTCTTAAACATTCGGCTACCCGATAGATGTTTTCCTTAGGGGTCAAATCTAAATCAATAGCCCCGCGAGCCTCAGGTCCACAGGCAATCTTATCCATGTAAGTATCGGGAGCCTTTAATAAATGACCCTTCTCGGCTACCGCAATCACGGAAATGGCACCATAAGTTCCCTTTGCGCAAATAGTGGTCCCCTCCAAAGGGTCTAATGCAATATCCACTTGAGGATCCTGAGCCCCTCCACACCCCACTCGCTCTCCAATATATAACATGGGAGCCTCATCCCGTTCCCCTTCTCCAAT
>JANWYU010000187.1 GCA_025055135.1 Pseudobdellovibrionaceae bacterium
TACAAAAAAAACCCCTGTATCAAATAAAAAAGGAGTGCCAATCTTGGTGTCTCCCACAATCGGTAACCACAGACCTCCCCACCATAGTCCCTTCATAAAAGCTTCTCCTCCGACAGCCCCAATAATAACAGAAAGCCAAGCAATCAAGAGACCCATAAAAAGCCAAAATTCGCTTGATTGACCCAAAATACGAGGGGGTACATCCTTCTCTTCTTTGCGAAAATAAGCCATAACATAACTAAGGCTTACCAAAAGTCCTCCAACAAAGCCCCCACCCGGCTCATTATGACCACGCAGTAACATAAACAAACCTGATCCCCAAAAGATCGGTCTCAACCAATAAGCCGCCATTTTTAACAAGTGATGATTCAAGTCACCCTCCCCTTTTTTCCTAACTGAATCAAAACACCAACCACCAAAGCACCAATGGTAAGTACCGTAATTTCCCCCATGGTATCAAAACCCCTAAAATCAACTAAAATAACGTTAACAATATTACTTCCGTTAGCGATCGCAAGACTGTTTTCTCCATAAAATTTCATTAATGAGGTATCTCCCTCAACTTTTAAAGCAATTAGTACCCCAATCATTGAAAGGACCCCCACTCCTATACTAAGCGCTAACCTTCCAACAACATCACTTCTCTTGTGATGGTTGGGCTTTATGAGAGGAACTCGATGTAATAGGTACACAAACAAAATCACCGAAAGAGTTTCGACAATGATTTGAGTGAGAGCCAAATCAGGTGCACCCAGTAACACAAACAATCCGGCTATGGAATAGCCAATAGCTCCCATTGCGGCAATGGCACTAAGACGATGATGACTGATACAAGCCAAAACTCCGGCCCCCGCCATAGTGGCCAGCAGTATCAGCTCAGCTACGAATTTATCCAATGCAAATCCATGAAACGGAAGAACCATTACATGCTTAACAAGATCAGAGTTTATCACTAAAGAAAAAAAACCAATCCCAACCAAGGTAACAAAACACACAACCAAGTATTGATTCAGGTTACCATTTTGAATCAACCGCGTAACCTGGTATGCCATACGAACCATCTGATCCAAAAATGAACGAAAAATACGATCGCTCAAAGGATTAGACACTCGGTGATGAAGGTTATGAATCAACCGATTTAATACAAAAAAAGGTATATCGAATCGAATGAGTTTATAAAGCCCAAAAGATAAAAATATAATAGCTAAAGAAATCCAAAACTCTTGGTGAACCCCTCCCCAAAGTTGCCAAGGTGCGGGAAATAAGCCGTCCAAGACATTTAAAGGATTGAAGGATAATAGAACTGACAGCACCCCAAGCCCCAAAGGACCTATATTTAAAAGAAACAACAAGTTATTTTTTTCTTCAAAAGTTTTGTTCGAAAGGGAAAGAGATTCGCTTTTACTTCCCCACCACGGAAAAAAGCCCATGGAAAAGGGAACCAAACCAAGAAGAACTAGCCCCAAACCAATCACAACCAACAAAGCCAGATGATCACTAAACACCAAAAGTAACTGTTCTTTCGCTACAAAACCAATAGTAGGGAAAATACCAAGCATAGAAAGGCTCAGTAACATAGCAGAAATACCAAGACTCGGGTAACTACGATAAATCCGCGGAAGCTCCCAAAGCTTTTTTGATTGAAATAACTTTTCTTTTATTCCGGCAACCATAAAAAGTCCACCCTTGTAAAAGGCATGGGCTAAAAGTACCATCAAAGAAGCCAAGCGAGGCACACCATCTCCGGTAACCCCAACTAAAAATGTTAAAAGGCCCAGTGTAGAAACTGTGGAATAGGCTAGCATTTTTTTATTTTCTACGGACCTGACTGTTCCCCAAGCCCCAAGCAAGAAAGTAACACCCCCAAATAACTGCAATCCGAATTTCCAGGCCATTACCTGATCAAACAGAGGATCCAGTAACAAGAAAAGAAAAACCCCAGCCTTGACCATTGTTGCCGAGTGCAGTAACGCACTAACAGGAGCAGGAGCTTTCATGGCGTTCGGTAACCAAAAATGAAATGGGAATTGGGCCGACTTCGTCATACCTCCCGCTAAAAAACATAAAAGCACCCACCAAGATATCTTTTTGTTGATCTGTTCTCCATCGATCATACCAAAATCAGAAATACGAGATACCTGCGTTTCCAGTGAAAATCCAAGAACACCCAGTAATAAAAGCAGTCCTCCAAAACCAGTAACCAATAGCGCCTGGAGGGCTGCCTTTCTTGCTCCCTCTTCCTCATGCTGATATCCAATCAACATAAAAGAAAAAAGGCTGGTCAATTCCCAAAAAATAAAAAGCATAAGAAGATCGTCACTAGTAACTAAGCCCAACATAGCAACCGTAAAAAGCATATACCAGAGGAAGAATTGCCCTGCCCGCTTACTGTCACCCATATAAACAGTAGCAAAGAAAAAAATAAACGAGGCGACTAAGAGAACAAGAAAAACAAAAAAGCGATGGATTCCGTGAAACAAGAAGTGGAACTGAATATCTAGAATATTAGACCATACCCAAGTTGAGCTCGCCCAACCATTAAAAACCAAAACAAACCAACCAAAAAGAAAATAAGCACTTAAGACATATCCCCACCATTTTCTCCCACGGGCAAATGTATAAGGAGAAAATAGTGCCAGTAACACACCAACCAATAAATATATTCCCCATTCTAATGCAGCTTGAGACACCCACACAGAGTAAACGGTTTTTATTTTCTGATCAATTAGCGCGTGGTTTCATTCATAAAAACCCCAATAAACTTTTGCAAATACTAATATACACTAAAATCTAACTGCGGTTGGCAGATTAGGTACTGATTATGAATACCTTTACACGTTACCTTTTTTGGTGCCTACTCATAGTTCCCAAAAAACAACTAAGCCGATGGGTAGGGCGTCTGGCTCGAACCTCTTTTCCCAAGCCCTTTCAAGAGTGGCTCAATCGAAGATTCGTTCAATTTTTCAAAATTAACATGGAAGAGGCGATCTTAAAAAATCCAGCCCATTACCCAAATTTGAATGCATTATTCACCCGAAAAATCGATTTATCTCGGCGCCCTCTTGCTCAAACTCCTCTTGTACATCCTGCCGATAGTGAGTTGCGGATGGTTGGTAACATTGGACATCAATTTTTTTTGCAGGCCAAGAAAGTTACCTATCAATTAGATGATTTGATTCCCACATGTGATGTTCAACGCTACTTAAATGGCCAATTTATTCTTTATTATCTTGGCCCATCAGATTACCACCGTGTCCATGCTCCAATTGGAGGGCGGCTTGTTCGGATCGTGCATGTTCCCGGGACTCTCTGGCCTGTAAATGCTTGGTCTGATCGAAAAATCAATCAGGTTTTTATCAAAAATGAGCGGGTGATATTTGAGTTTGAAAGTGAAATAGGTCCTCTCTGTCTTATTATGGTGGGGGCTACTAATGTTGGCCAAATCTCAATTGCCTCTCTTCCTCTTTTTTTAAACTGGAGTTTGGCCAACCGGCAGATCTGTTCGTTCCCGCTTGACGGGCCCATTGAGGTATACAAAGGTGACGAATTGGCTACCTTTGAAATGGGTAGCACTGTTATAATGTTGTTATCTTCATCCTTTAGAGCCTTTGGAATCAATGTGAGCCCTTGGTCTACCCCAATGTTAGTAAAAGTCCGTTCGGCTTGCTTTACTAAATAACTCAGATTGAACCCGTTCCTATACGGGCATTTTCCTCTAAATCCTTGACAAAATGTAGACAAAATGTAGGCCTATAAACAAAGAAGAAAGGAGAGGTCATGAAGAAACACGTGTTCTTTTTATTGTTTAGTCTTTGCATATACATTGCACAATCTAACGCTGAAGAGACGGCTCAACAAACACCAGAATATTGGTTTCGAGTGAATGAAAATCAAGGAGCTGTGTCCATCGATTTTCGGGGACGAAATGTGAACTTTAGCCAAAACAACAACATTAGTGAATTTACTGATTCTGACACTCTTTTAAATGTTTTTTGGGGTTTTACAAACAACTTAAATTTTCGACTCAGTCTTCCATTTGCTGGTGAAACTTCTTTTAAAAATGGGAATAAAGTGAGCGGAACTAAAGAGTGGTCTGCTGGGCTCCTAGGAAATTATGAATCTGTCTTCTATTCTGCCATCTTTTCACCTGGGTATAGTAGCGCAGGGGATAATCGTCACAATGGCGGTAGCAGATTTCAGTTGTCTGCAGGATGGGATTTGGGACAATTCTATGAAAGTGATATTAATTTTGGTCCAGAGCTAATTTTAGAGTTCTCGTCAGCCTATCGATTGGAACAAGAAGGGAAAGAATATTCTCAGTCCAACCTCGCCCGATTGTTGTTCTTCGTAGAGAAAAGATGGGAGGCCCTTCGACTGGGAGGAAAATTACAATATTTACACCGTGGGGATTTTGAAATTAAAGAAACTAACTCAACTAGCAAAGTTACCCCAGAACAAGGGCAAGTTACTCTCCACGGCTATACCCGTTATGATGTTCATTCAACCTTCTCCATTTTGGGTTGCTACTAAGCTGGGTCAAACTGATACCTTAGTCACCCGCTCCAATTTTTTAGGACTTGGTATTCGCGCTTTATTCTAACATATCCTGTATATTTCAATAGCCTAATTATGTGGGGCTTAGAATTGTGGTCTACACTAAGCCCCATACACGCTCTCCTTGGGAATGTGTAGACGTTACAACAACAACAACAACAACAACAACAACAACAACAACAACAACAACAACAACA
>JANWYU010000194.1 GCA_025055135.1 Pseudobdellovibrionaceae bacterium
ACCTGACGCGCCAACAGAATGTGCTCTCGCGTTTGAGGCATCGGGCCATCCGCAGCAGAAACCACCAAAATGGCTCCGTCCATTTGGGCAGCCCCAGTAATCATGTTCTTTACATAGTCTGCATGTCCGGGACAGTCCACATGGGCATAGTGTCTTTTATCTGTCTCATACTCAACATGGGTTGTTGAAATCGTAATGCCGCGAGCCTTTTCCTCAGGACTTTTATCAATCTGCTCATAATTTAAGGCACGAGCCTTACCCATTTTGGCCAAAACGTGGGTAATTGCTGAGGTCAATGTGGTTTTACCATGGTCCACGTGCCCAATAGTCCCAATATTGACGTGGGGCTTAGTTCTAATAAATTTCTCCTTCGACATTTTTTCCTCCTCGGTGTCGTCAATTATTTTTTCTTTTCATTTTCATTACAAGGTGACCCAAGTTTCACCTTTTTTTTCTTTTAAATCAATCCTGCATTAACACGAGCTTAACGCAGTGGAGCCCGTGATCGGAGCCGAACCGACGACCTCACCCTTACCAAGGGTGTGATCTACCACTGAGCTACACGGGCAATTTGGAGCGGGTGACGGGTCTCGAACCCGCAACCCTCAGCTTGGAAGGCTGATACTCTAGCCAATTGAGCTACACCCGCTCAGATACAACACATTTCTTTGCTGGATCACCCCTTAACGCTCCCTCACTTTAACCATTGAACCACCCTAATCCCTACATCCTCCAACATAGGTTCGGTTAAAGTGGTGGAGAGAGAAGGATTCGAACCTTCGTAGACCGAAGTCAGCAGATTTACAGTCTGCCCCCTTTAGCCGCTCGGGCATCTCTCCAGTGACTCAACAAAAAAATGGAGCTGGCTATGGGACTCGAACCCGCAACCTGCTGATTACAAATCAGCTGCTCTACCAATTGAGCTAAGCCAGCGCAACCCCATCTTTTTATGGAGAAAATCATACTGTGTCAAAGGTTGCCCTCATGCTTAACGAAGAACGTCGAATCCTAAGAACACCGATGCTGACGAAACCACTCACTTAGCGCAATGGCAACAGCTACTGAAACATTGTAACTGGCATCCTTCTGTACTTGAGGAATACGCACAAGTTCATCGCACATTTTTTGGGTCGTGCGACGCAAACCTCGATCCTCACCCCCAAAACAAAAAACGCTTTTGGGATGAAAGGCCACTTTAAATAGATCATGCCGAGCAACAGCATCAAACCCATACACCCAGTAACCCATTTTTTTAAGACGATCAATCTGGGAACCAAATTCCCCAAGCCTCTGCACCGGAACATGCTCTGTACCGCCACTGGCCACCTTGGTTACCGCCGGGGTAACCCCAACGGCATGGTGAATGGGAATATAAACCCCCGAAACTCCTAGTAACCAAGATGTACGCAGAATAGCACCCAAATTGTGAGGATCTTCAATTCCATCCAAAATTAGTAACATGGCTGAGGTCAACGTCTGCAATTGATCATCACTGGGAAACGCTGGCTCCAGGGCCTGCCAGAGGATGGCTCCTTGATGAGCAGGGGCTTTTTGCTGCAAAAGATCCACTGATTTTTCTTCCACTATAATCCCTATTTTTTGCGCTAGCTGGGCAAGTTCACGCAATTCAGACACTGTTTGGAAATTCTTTCTCAACCACAACCTTTGAGCTCCCCGCGGGAAGGTAACCATTGATTCTCGAATGGCATGATGACCCACTACCATTCGCAACTGATGATCCTGCCTTGAGCGATTCTTCACCATGGCTTATTCTATGCCCCAACCATTGATCCTTCTTTGTAGTTCAGCAATTTCACAAAGAATGGTTTCTACTGTTTGAACAGGATCAGGACTCTCCACAACCGCGCGGCCTAAAACTACAGCCCATCCACCTCTCTGAAGCACTTGCTTTAAGTCACCCACCCTTTTTTGATCGTGAAAATTGACCGTAGCACCAGCCTCATTGGCATGAGTCAAGCGAACTCCCGGTATCACTGTTTTTAACCCAAAACCATGGGCCAAATCCATTTCCTCTTGGGAACACACCACCGCCCGAAAACCCAAATCAGCTACCAACTCCAGTAACACACTAACATGCTGACGAATCGACCAAGATTGAAAATTTGCCGTTAAATCCTGATTGGTCCAACTAGTTAATATGGTTACCGGAATAACTAACAAATCCGAGTGGCGTTGCTCAACCCTACGAGCGGCCTGCAACATAGAACGCCCCCCCAAGCCATGAACGGTAACCATCTTAGCTCCCATCTCAACTGCCGCCTCCAAACTCGCCTCAACCGTATTAGGTATGTCAAATAGCTTGATATCAAAAAACAGTGGCGTGTTGGGTAACAAGGCGGCCATGCGAGGGGCAATTCCGCGCATTAACAAACGGGGACCTAATTTGATAGCCCCTACTCGCTCCCCTACTTGGGTTGCCAAATCAAAGGCCAGAGACTCATCACTCACATCTAAGGCCAAAATAAAGGGATTTTTTAATGTTACCATGATTATGGTGCGTCTTCGCTTTCTCTTTGTTCCTTTTGTAGCTTTTTCTTTTGTTTGGAAGTAAGTATATCATTTCGCACCTGCAAACTTTCCTCCAAGTCAGCGTCAGGAAAGGCACGTTGGCGAACCTTACGTTTCATCAATTGCCGTTCCTCTAACTGCGCTGGGGAAGGCAAAAGGTCCGATGTTGTAACGGGATAGGCCAGCTGTAATCCTTCCTTGATGGATAATTCCCCTTGTTTGGCCTCACCAATCGAGGCAAAAAACAAAAACACACCAAACCATAAAAGCCGCATAAATTAACAATATCCTGATTCATCGAGAATTCAAGTGCGTTCCACACCCTAACCCTCCTTCAAACACAGTGCAACAGCTTTTATTAATGAACAGATAATCCCAGGATGAACGCCGCACCTGTTACCTACCACTTAGGTGGTAAAGATCCGGAAAACTTGATAACCTTGGTCCCACCATGTAGTACTACATGTAGTGCTAAAGGACTCTTATGAACAACTCCTATCGGGTGAAGGATCATTTTTTTCTCAAAGCCAAGCAAGAAGGGTATAAGGCTCGATCAGTTTATAAATTACAAGAAATCGATCAAAAATTTAATGTGTTTCCCAAAAAGGGCAATCCTTCCTTGATTCTCGATCTTGGTTGTGCTCCCGGATCGTGGAGTCAATGGATCAGCAAACATGTTCCTCAGGCCCTCATTGTTGGTGTCGACGAAAAGCCGGTAACGTTCACTCAAAAAAACACCATATTCCTGCAGCAAAATGCTGAACAGCTAAACCTTGAGCCCATTAAAGAATTCCTTCCGAGCTGGCCCCCTTTATTTGACGTTGTGGTGAGTGATATGGCCCCCGCAACGACGGGGATAAAGTCCGTAGATCAGGCCCGCAGCTACCACCTATGCCAAGTGGCCATACAAGTGGCCCAAGCCTATTTAAAGGGGGGCGGAAATCTTGTGATTAAATATTTCCATGGTCAGGAATTCGAAAAACTGCGCCAGGCCTTACTTAAAATATTTAAAGTAACCCATGTTTACCGACCCAAAAGCACCCGACAAGAGAGTAAAGAAATTTTCCTCATTGGAATGAATAGGTATTAGGGAAAATCACTATGTCTTCCAATTCCCCATGGCTTCTTAATGAGCCCAACATCTTATTCCTCAACCAACATTTGGTAGCAGTTGACAAACCCGAGGGTTGGTTGAGTGTACCCAGTCGTTTTTCCCATAAAGACCCTCGACCCGTTGTAGGGGTATGGTTACAGAAAACGCTAGGAATTACCATTTATCCGGTCCACCGACTGGACGAGGAAGTATCTGGGCTTATGATTTTTGCTACCAATCCCGATTCGCAAAAATTATTGAGTCGATTATGGAGCGAACATCAAATGAAAAAAATCTACCATGCCTTAAGTGAAGCCACCAATCCTCCTGTTACCACTGATGGCACATGGGAGTCTCTGTTACTAAGAGGGAAGAAGCGAGCCTACGAAAAACCTTGGGGAAAAAAATCTGTTACCCATTGGCGATGGCTCGGCACATACCACATTGAGATGATCACCAACCCTATTTTTGTTTGGGAACTATCTCCCTTAACTGGGCGTCCCCACCAACTTCGTTACCAAATGGCTAGACATGGTTACCCAATTTGGGGCGATTCTCTTTACGGAAGCAAACAAAACTGGCCTTCCCCTGGCATTGCCTTACGATCCATCGCACTCTATGGTCCTCCCAATCTGCTTCAAGAAAGGCTACAAGCCCCATTTCCCTTTTTTGTCCCATCCTTTACTTTTTTTCCAAAAAAATAGCAATCACTCCAAGTAACTCTCGATCACAGTCATTTTTTTAGTATCGGTGGAAAAGTGCTAAAAATATGATACTTTAAAATCATGTTCCTCATGAATTTATCGCAACGTCAGTTTTTAGACCACACAACACAGCCAATGAAATGGCGTAATCTATTTTCCAGCTATTTCGTGCTTATTATTTCCTTTATCTTACTTTCCCACTGCCAACCACCACCAAAAGGCGCCGACGACCAGCGCAGAGACCCTCCCTCACCCACCATCCCACCGCCGTCATCTGAACCCCCTACACCTCCTCAAGAACCTGGCCCCATCCCACCCCTTCACTATCAGGCTTGTAGTTTCAATGTTCAATTTATCGGCCAAAGCAAAAAGCGACTCAACGAGTTATTGGCACATTATCTTGCTGAAAACGAATGTGACCTCGTTTTAATTCAGGAGCTGATTGCCCCTCCTGACCTGCGAAAGCTACCCAATTCGCCTTTTTTTGGTCAAAACTCAGTGGCAACCTATCCAGACGGAACCCCCCACCGCCCCAATGAGGAATCCACCAAATTTTTTTTAGCAATGTACCAGGCCGGTTTTAATGGTTATTGGCTCTCTCCTGAAGACACGGGACCATCGGCAAAAAATCAAAATAATTCGACTGCTACCGAATGGCACGTTGTTTTTTTTAAAACGTCCAAATTCACCATCGCCCCTCATTTACCCCAAGGATACCTTGATTACCCCGTTGCCCAACACCCTGTTTATCCACGTGTTCCCTACGCCTTTGCCTTTCAGGACCTCACACAACGGGTGGATCTCGTTTTCATCAACGTTCACTTACAGCCTGGCTCTGCCCCTGCTGATCGGCGCAAACGATCAGAGGAATTGCGTCAGATCCGAGCATGGATCAAGGATCAATATGCCCTTTCCAGCGAACGAGACTACATCATCGTAGGGGATATGAATATTGAAAACGCAGAGGAACTCGCGGAGCTCGAAAACAACATTTTAGAAGACTTTAGAAGCCTCAATATACAGGCCTCACATATGACAAACACCAACGTTCGCTCTCCAAAACCATATGATCACGTTTTAATCCACCCACTGCACACCAAGGAAATTGCTTTAGAAAAAAATTTCTTTGTTCTTAATCTGAGTGAATTTATGCAACCCCGTTGGCCATTTCCTGAGCTTCCCTTTCCTGGCTCTCCCTACCATCACGATACCTTCCGACAATATTTCTCGGATCACAATGCCATTAAATTTCACATTGTTGTTCCCCACTCCGATGACGACTAATTGATTTTTATTGATGAGATCCAAGAAAGACCTTCTTAGGCCCAAAATCCACTAAACAATAACCATAGGTAACGTTACGAATGTGATCCAAAACCCACAAAAAACCATCATTGGGAAACGCACAATAAACAGGTAACCATCCAAATCCTTCTCGAAAATTAGCGTTACCAAGATACGGTAGCAAGCCCATCCCATCGTTACCGAGAGTCACCCACAAACTGTAATCGGCAACTACTCGCCCTTCAGCACTGCGAACCCCCCAATGTCCTTCGTAAGAACCTGAACTAGTTGGTAGCAACTTTACAAAAGCCCCACTATGAAAGAGCCATGGCCAACCCACCAACCCTTTGCCTCCATCAGTAACTTCTGTAAGTTGCTGCACTCCACCCTCATTGGTGCGCGCCTGCCACCAAGCCCACTCCTCCCCACTTACAGAAGGCTGATCATAAATCCAAAAGCGAATCCGATGCCCCTGTTCATTGTCATACTCCCATCCCCTCCAGTCCCACGCCCACAAATAAAAAGGCTGCTTAATCAGTAGCAGAATCCAATAAAAAAACCATGTTCCTGACAGCACGCCCACCACCTCCTAGGCCACTTCTTGCTTTGACCACATTTCGTACAAAAGCAAAAGGCCCAGCAAACCTACGTTAAATTTAATGAGATTGTGGGACTCAAATGGTCCGTGATCCGGACCCCCTCCATGAGGAGCATAGTGTCACCCCACCACCTGATGGCCCCAAGAAAAAACACATGATAACTTAAACCACAATGCTGATGTTTGTATTTTAAAAAGCCCATTCACTATGACTCGAATCCCAACTCCATCATCAAAAAGCAGCAAGACAAAGCTACCGCACCCCACCCAACTGCCGCCACCCATTCCCCAAGCTCGGGCCATTTGGCTATTGAAGTCCGAGCCTGAGGAGTTTTCTATCGACGATTGGGAACGCCAAGTAACAACGCTTTGGACCGGAGTCCGCAACTATCAGGCCCGTAACTTTATGCGTGACCAAATGAAACGCGATGATCTGGTATTGTTTTATCATTCCAATGCCAAGCCACCCTGTTTGATGGGTTGGGGACGTGTTACCCAATTAAATCAGGTGGACCCCACTCAGTTTGATCGCACCAGTCCTTACTTTGATCCCAAAAGCCGTCTTGAAAACCCCACATGGGTTTGCGTTGCCGTTACCTTTGGTGGCCGCCTACCCCGACCTCTCAGTCTTCCTTTTTTGCGCCAACAAAAATCCCTTAGCGACATGTTACTATTCAAAAAAGGACAACGCCTATCTATTCAACCAGTAACAGCTAAACAGTGGCAAACCATTTGGCAATTAGCCCACTCTTAACTTTAACTTAGTGCCGAGGCCATAAACCCGACGCTCCTTCCGCACTGGGATTTACAACCCATGGGGTATTAAATAAAAGGCGAATCCCCACCTGCACCCAATGTTCTACACGCACCATGGCACTGTTACCGAATTCACTATGTCCCTCTGAGGACCAATGAGGATTTAATTGCTGCCCAAAGGTTATATCAAAGTTCACTTCATCAGATTGTAGGTAACGCATCCCATACTGAAAAGAAGACTGGGAAGGCATGGGATCTAACGGATCACCTCGAAAATGTTCCCCAATCACCCGCCAATTAAGATCAAACCAAAGCCCCCAATCAAAACCAATACCCCAAAACCAATCATTGCTTCGAAATTGTTTTATGTTACTCCACCCCTCACGAGGTCCTACGTTGAGATGGACCTGCAAAACATCGTCTGGCAAACGCCAAGTCATAATACCAATAAGATAGCGAGCCTCTTCTCGCTCCGTCACCTCGTGAGAGCGAAAATCTTGAACCCAACCCAATCCAAAAGCAAGGCCTGGCACCCAACTTCCTGGCACACTAGGATATAACAAAAATTTGGGCTGAATCACTTGACCCCCTGGTTGCAGCATAGGACTGCCCACAATCAGTTCAAACCATTCGGTAAAGGTATATCCCAACATAAGCTGCCAATCAAAAATGGCAGGCTGCTCGCCAACTATATGTTCCGGATAGGTTTCTATTTCCAGTTGCCCCTTGGAAACAATTCGTGCATCATCGGTAACAAATGGTCTCACCGCTTGAACTAGATCCCCAGTACCAAATCCAATTGCAGCTAAACTCATCCATCTCAAGGTGAAGAAAATCAATGGATAAGGCATAAAAGAAAAACCGCAACTCTCTGCCCAGAAAAATACAACTCTTTTAAAAACACTACAAACGCCTCTCCTCATTTCATTTCTCCATCCATCTTTCGACTCGGAATATAATATAGACAAAACTGGTATAAGCCACTGTTGCCGGAATCTCTTAAGAAAGGTTCCTCCACATGTGGGCTTAAATAATATGCCACACCTGCAGTAACATCCGCAAGAAATTGCATAGCTGTGTCCCCCTACACCCATCGAAAATACCTAGCGAATATTTGAACAAACTCCTCTGAACTATAGGGAAATAGAAAATTTGATTATCGGGTTATTGGGTTCATTTAACCGGTTATTATGCAGAGTAGGTAAAAAGGAATTAATACCAAATTGGTCACTTGAGTGCCATTTCATGTGACCTTGCCAATAACAATGATTGTTCACTTAAAAAGACTGCCCTCCTCAACTCTTCACTGTTCTAATTAACGGCCTCCTCAGAATTTGATATTTTGACTTCTCAGCATTTTCTGCTTTTCATGTTACACTCTGTTTTTATTTAAAAAATTACACATTTGAGCTCTAACATTGGCATAAAATTTGCAAGATCTGATGATGAGAAAAAGGAGTATTTTTCATGAAAAATTCAATTTATCACTTTTCAATATTTTTCATTTGGCTTTTTGCAATTTTATCGAATATGCCAGTAGTGGCAAATGAGCAAAAAAGACAAGTGTCCCAAAATCAACACGATGAGATAGCAAGTAGAAGAAAAAAAGAATCTTCTCCCATTAACAATTTCAAAGTGAAAGTCGGCGCGCAGTTTAGAGTTCCTAACCAACAGTGGGTCAGGAATTTACTTCCAAGAATCGAACAACACCTCGACGAGAACGAAGAGGCAATAGAGCAAGAAGAACAACACCGCAAATACAAACACTACCATGGATACCACGAAAAATATGGATACCACGAAAAATATAGAAAAAAAATAAATACTTTAAAAGAGGGTGAGGCATGTTTAATCGACAAAGATGGAATGGTTACCGTTGTAGACGTTAGTGGTAAAGATTTTGCAAGGGTATCCTACACTGCTCAAGAGAGTGGCAAGAAAAATTTTTGCCCAACTGGAGTTCAATTCAACATCCCTTACAATGTGTTACGGACTTTCGAACCCTACTCGAACCTATCACTAATAGAGCGCTTATTTTTGTGCCTCTCTGAGGGAATAGGGCAAGTGGTGGATTGGGTTTCGATCATTTTCGCCGACAAAATTGAGCTGATTAGAGACTTGCAAAAAGAAATTCCTCCGCTTGAAGGCAATGAGGTTCGGGTCGGTGCAAAGTTTCGAGTACCACATTCCTTGAAGATTAAAAATTATGAAAATCAAAATTATTATAGACGCAAGAGATATAACACACACCCGTGGTGTGATGATTATTATCAAAAATCCCTAAAATCGCTCCACCGCAGCCACGATTATTGTGAATTAGAAATGGGGGGAGTGTTACATGTTTTAAAAGTTATGAATGACACCGCAGAAGTAGTATATGAAGCGCCCGAAAATGACCTATGGAACAAAACTTATTCTTCCATGTGCAAAATCCCCCCACCTTGCCCGAATGACCTTAAATTCCACATTCCCATTAATGAGTTGAGTACCTACAACCGCTTATATCGTCATGCCTACTACAATTCAAGTCGGCATATTATTAAAACATCAGTTATCAAGATCTTACAGGGTAATTATAAATCAGAGCAGTCCATTGGAAATATCAAAGTGAATGATACATTCTTTGTGACTGATGATAAATGGCACACCATAGTGGCGACTCGAAAAAGTACCCCACATTACGATAGCCCATTGGAGGGTAACCGATGCCTGACTGAAAAAGGAGCTACGGTAGTGGTCCTGGGATTTATAAAAAAATTAAATCTAGCAGTAGTTCAATATTATGGGTTCATGAATGAAAATTTATGGATTTCATATTCAACCGGCTCAATATGTCCTAATGGTAGTTTACTCCTATTGGACATAGATAAGTTTTCCGATTTGTTACCATATTATCCTATTCTTGATCCACAATGTATTGGACAAAAGGGAGGAGAGAGCGGAGGAAGGGGAGCCATCTAGAGCAGATTCTAATCACTTTTTTCAAACCCACGCAGAACCCTCACCAGCTAAAAAAATAGCTCAAAACCCTCGACCTCCCCAATAAAAAAAACAGAGCAAACTGCTTCAGTCGCTTTAGTCCTGATCCAATACCTGATTTTAATTTCAATTAATTATTTATAATCTCCACAATGCCAGTTTGACCATTCATTCTCAACCGATCGCCAGTTTTAATTCTTTTTGTTAAATCAGCAATCCCAACAATAGTAGGCAACCCCATCTCACGGGCCACAACCGCAGAATGAGATAAAAGTCCCCCTCGCTCCACAAGTAGCCCACTTGCAGACGGATACAAAGGAATCCAACCAGGATCTGTTCTCAAGGTTACTAAAATTTCACCCGACAAACTGAGATCATCCTGGGGAGTTAAAATTACCTTGGACACTCCTTCAACAATACCAGGAGAGCACGGCATACCCTTAAGTTGGTTAGGACCCAATTCATCAAAATGCTGTAACGGCACATTCAAATCCTCACGCATATTGGCCCAGTACACAATCCCATGAGTAATAAATCGAGAAGGTGGTGACTCCTGTTGCTGATAAACAGCATAAGCTTTTTTCCTAGCTTCAATTAAATCCTTTAAATTATATGCTGGTAACGTTCCCTCAAATATACCATGTAACTCGTCATACGAAAGATAAAATACATCCCTATCTTGATCGATTATCTTCCTACGGGCTAAGTCACTCCCTATTCCATAAAACATTGCTCGCACAACACCATATATTCGTGTACGACAAAATCGCGTGTTCTCTCTAATTTTTACGGCTTTTCGAGCAAACGCTAAAACTTTACGAAACACCCATTTCTTTACCCAACCAAGTTTTTCTCCAATGGCTTTTTCTAATTCCTTTTGTTGCTCCAAACGTTTTTTCTCAAAGTCATCAAGTTCGGAGCTTTTCACACTTAGGGCGTTTTTTATAAATTGAATTAAAGGAATAGGATCCTGATAAAGATCAATCTCCTCTAATTTCATTTCGTTCATGCATCGATACCCAAAGCGTTCAATATAATTTTCTAGCTCCTTTAAAAAATCAACAAAGCCATTGATCCTGAGAGATTCGAAAACTTTAAAAGGAGACTCCGTTTCAAAAAGTTTTGCTAACTGATTGTTTTCTTTAACTATCTTAGACAAACGTAATATCTCTCGCATTGGCTCAGTTGACTCAATCTCACTACCACCAGATATCAATTCATTAGCTAATGATTCACCAAACTCAGGTAACCACTTCTGACACAACTTTTTTAGCAATCCGAAATGCACCATACATAAAAAATCATTGATAATAGGCGCCTTCCAATTGGCAAGTACCGACCTTTCTAGTTCTAAGAAATGCTGAAAGATTTCAGAAGCTGGCATAAATTTGTAGTTTAATTTTCTATATTTATGATAGTAACGATTAAAAAAAGTCATAAAATCAGCCACAATCCTATCAATCGTTAAGTGAAAATAATAAAACTTCAAACCTACCAAAAACTGTCGCACCTTAAACCCAAATGTATTGTAATGAGCAAAAGGTTGCAGCGAGTTGGCTATTTCGTCGGTTAGCGAATGTTTGGTGCCCATCATCGTTTCCATAAATTGCCGATTGTGCTTAAACCCGGGCAAAATGCTCACCAATTTATACCAATTTAAAATATTGTAATAAATGTGACCATTATGAATGCCCAACATGTTACGAAGAAAAATATTCATTTCCTTTATATAACGATGAGGAACCCACAACAACTCACAAAACTGTACATAAACTTGATGATACACATACTTTGCAAACCCGAAAGTTAACGGTAACGTAATACCACCATAGCTCTCAATAATGTTTGAATTATCCCAAATTAAAACTCTACCCTCTTGTTGTTTCAATTCTGTGGTAACCGGACGGGTTTGAACAACCCAAAAACGCTGTCCATCACTACACCACTCAATGTCCTGAGGATAACCATAGTGTTGCTCAATTTTCTTTCCAATGTGTACCAACTCTTTTATTTGTTCATCACTCAAAGAATGTTTCTGGCTTAGCTCACGCTCAATCATGACAACTTCTATTCCAGAACCAGATTGACTCCTAACGTACTTCTGACTTTTCAAAGCGATATCTTTATCAAGAATTGTTTCTGATTTTTTATCCACCACAAAGGAATCACAATTTAATGCACCCGAAACTAATCCCTCACCCAATCCCCATACCGAATTAATGATCATCAGATCAACACGCCCATTTACCGGATCACAAGTAAACAAAACTCCGGATTTCTCAGCCTCAATTAATGCCTGAACAATAACAGAAACCCGAATCTCCTTTAACGAAATATTATTTTTTAATCGATAAAACAGACTCCGGCTAGAATAGGCCGACGCCCAACATTTCTTTATTGACTCTATAACCTGATCAACTCCACGAATGCCTAAAAAACTGCTGAGTTGCCCCGCAAAGGAAAAGTGTTGTGAGTCCTCGTCTACAGCAGAAGATCTCACCGCAAGGTAACACTTCGGAAGTTCAGACAAAATAGATTCAATAGCTAATCGTTCCTCAGAGGAAAAAGGCGTATCCATGATTTTGGCCTCAACCCTGGAACTAATTGCTTCTAAATCTTGCATTAAAGAAGCATCTACCTGTCTTCCTCCAATTTTTTCAATTTGTTCATCGATAAATGATCTTAATTGATTTTTATCAATAAACGCCTGAAAAAACTCCCAACTTAATGCCCTCCAGGGCGGAACATATTCCCGCACCACTTGATTCAATTCAAACAAGTTAAAGGCCTTTCCACCTGCAAATTTTTTAACGTAATAATAGTGACTATCTGGCGATATGATCATGCTAAAAAACCACCTCCTGATAAAATCAATAAATTTAAAATAATATAAACCCCTGATACCAATCTAAAAATCTTACCCCTATTCCTCCACCTTCCAAATAGATATAAAATACCACTCAAAATTACTAATAACGTGTTACCTAAAAAAAATGGTAAAAAAGTATTGAAAAGAGGATGAGCCAACATAGTAGCATTAAAAATAATTGCACATAACCAAATCAAAAAAACCGCTCCTTTTGGCCCCCACACTTTTGAATACGAATCAACGCCATCTACTTCTTCTTCGGCTGTCCATGTTTTTCTGGCAAATTCATAAAGATTAAACAACATCCAAAACCCCACGGAATAGAAAACTTTATTGACAAAATCAGATTTCCCTAAAATGGAAGTCCATACATAAACCAAAATAGCTACTACAAATGTATGGGTAACAGCATAGGTCGTGAGTTTTGGCCTCAGCCACGCTCCACAAAAAAACTCCTTGAACATCAAAAAAGAATATCCAAATGGTAGCAAATACAAAAAAAGAAAATCTTTAAACCATACCAAAAATAAAATCAGCTCACCAATTGCGACTGACAGCAATAGACTCATAACCTCATTCCGCGTTACCAAACCTCTGGCTAGAGGCCTCTGCGGATTATGAATTTTATCAAATTGTTCGTCTTTCAATTCATCAAAGATCCTCAATCTCAAAAAGAATAGGAATATTAATGTAAAAATTTTTAAAAATAGAATCCAATGAAATCCGGTAACTGATACCCCCTGAACCGCTAAGGAAAAGGCTAAAAGAAAGGGAACAGACTCATATAAGGGAAATCGTTCTAAAACAAATCGAACCAATCTTGAAAATGACGTCGTCATATATGGGAATTTATTTTGTCTACAATGGTCTTTCTCAAAACATCATATTCCACTTTGCTGTGATGTCTTGGGTCCATGGGAATTTTATCTAGAACAAAAATATCATCGACCGGATAATTTATGAGTGAGAGTTTTTCTTTAATTTCACGAAACAAATCCTCCTGCTTATCTTGAGTCATGGGCATACTGAAACTTATGGCAACTACTGCCCTCTCATTAAGCTCTGGATCAGAGATACCTAAGTATGCAGCTTTTTTAATTCCTGGTAACCTTTTTATGATCCCCTCCGGCTCAACGGGAAAATAATATGTTCCCTTTCTCAAAATGGCATTGTGTACGCGTCCAACCAACCACAAATAATTATTTTCATCGAGATACCCAACATCACCAGTCCGATGCCAAATGGTTCCATCGATATCTTTGATCTTGGTTTTCTGGAAGGCCGTGGGATTATTATAATAACCCTCGCAAACGTGCTCTCCGGAAACACACAATTCCCCTGGCATGCCGGCCGCAACCTCCCACAACTGCCAATCTCTACTATTAGTGATGGAAATAGGGCCTCGATGTGGTTTTAAAAATTTAAAACGCAAACCTTTATCAATGTGACCAACGTTAACCCCCAATTTGGTTTTGTGTGGTCTTCGTAAAGACCGTAACTCCTTCCACTCAATATGAGCTATAGGCTCCACCTCAGTCGATCCATATAGCACCCAAATCTCGCTGTTAGGTGCAATGTTACTAAATTGCTCAAGTTCATGGTCCGTAATAGGAGCCCCGCCAGTAACCACCCTCCTTAAATGATCGAGCCTGATATTGTTACTTTGAGCAAATTGGGCAAGGCGGTTTAATAGCGAAGGAGATAAAGTCATGCACGTTACTTGACATGCTTTCATTTGACCTATCAAGACAACAGGATCAGTATCCTTAGGAACACCTACATCGATTGCTGGTAGCACAGTAGGTATACCGGTAGCAATATTGTTTAACGAAAAAATCGGAAACGTCGGAATATCGACATCCATATCAAGATATGGTATTACTCGACTTAAAGCATAATGCTGAGAAAACAAAAATCGGTGGGTTCTATCCGCCCCTTTGGGTACCCCTGAACTACCTGTAGTAAAAGTAATTAATGCCGTATGATTAGGGGAAACCGCCTGTATTGACTGTCTACCCTCACCGACTAGGTTTTCCAGTTTTGGTGCTTCTCTCCAATCAGACTTCCAAGTAATGGCAATAGGAATCGTTGAGTTATTGATCCACTCTTTAACCAACTCGAGTGCCTCGGGAAAACTAATAATGGCTTTAGGACGGACTTGTTCAATCGCAGCCGCCAGATGAAAACGACGGGCCCAGGAATCTAAAAAAACTGGTATAGCACCCAGCCGTTGTAAGCTTGCCATCGCTATATACATCCAAGGATCCATGGGCAAAAATAAAATGACACAGTCACCTTTTGTAATACCAATTTGATTTAAGCCATAAGAAAGTCGCTGGGTAAGATCAACAAATTCACTCAGTAGCATTTTCTGATGAACCAATGGGGTTGCCTGATTAAAGTCCCACTGCTGCAAAGTAGAGCGCTCCACCCAATGAAACAAAACACGATTGGGAATTTTTTTATTATGTTTTTCTAAAAGTATGGAAACATTGTTTTCGATATTTTCTACATTTTCTTTATTTTCTACATTTTCTACTTTTTCTTTTTCTACTTTTTCCATTTTCCCCTCCTAAGCCTAAGTTAACAGTAAGTTAACAAAATTTTTTTTACGGTTTGCTCAAATAGCGAAGAATGAGTCCAAGGTAGCCCATGCCCCGCCCCCTTTATCAAATGCAACTCATAAGAAAGCGCTATGCTATCCAAGAATTGCGAATGTCGCCCCCAATTTGCAATAATATCTTGATCCCCAGCGACTACTGTTACCTTTGAATATGTTTTTAAAGCATTTTTTTCCTCAAGGTTAAAACTTTCCAAACCCCATTCTTTTTCAAGAATGCTATACTTCAGTAACCTCCTGTCATTCCGCATTTTATCAACGTGTTTAACAAAAGTATCACACGGATCTTCGGGATAACAAGACTCTTTAATAAATTTATCTAAAGCGATGTTACCAAAAATTTTTAATATCATGTCACTAAAAACAGGAATTCGGCACATCACAGACTGCCCTTTTTTGGGAGAAACAGTAAGGTATGGACAAATTAAAATAACCCTTTCAATGCAATGTAAGGCCGCATACTTTAAAGCAAAGTAACACCCAAATGAGTAACCAATCACACATTTTACTCCCGGCACTTCCTTAAAAATCTGATCTTTTGACAAACCACACCGATTAAAAGCAACTACTTGGTAGTCAGCTTGCAATTGGTTCCATATAAAGTGCAACTCATCAAAAAAACCTGGAGAACCATGGTAATAAAGAATAATAGGTTTTTTTGATTCCCGACTCCTTTGTTCAACCACCTTTTTTCCCCCTTGCGATCATAAAACCTAATTTTTTTTCAGTTGTTCTCCCACACATTAACGTTCACCGAAATTAAAAATGGACTTTCTTTCTTAAACGCCACATTTCTTTTAAATGCGGGGTCTTACAATAAAGCTGTTTCGTTCTTCCTGCCGAATTTTCTTGTCCAGAGGGTAAAGACCCAGTCTTTTCTAGCCTCGTAAGCCAATCTAAGAGCACCTCCGCCTCTTTCTTTGCCGACTCCTCCAAATAGGCAATATAGTGGTAGGGAAAACTTCCTGGGGGGTCCACCCTCTCAACATGATAAATAGGTCCCCTATCAAGCTCATCTGTCATTAAGTGAATCGAAAATCCGGTGTCTTCATTAAGAGAAAGAGCATGAAGATCGCACATAGCACCCACCTGATAAGGTAATAATCCGTGATGTACATTAACACTCCCCAGAGCAGGAATCTTTAAAACCTCAGAATCAAAGATACAACGGGACCGCAAGTGTAAAATCAGATCAGGTTTTAACTGGCGCAGCCACTCTTTAGCAGCTGTGGTATTCACACTAACGTCTGAAAACACATTAACCTTTAATTTTTGCAAAATGTGATACAAATCCCTTTTTAAAAAGTAATATCTGGCAAAATTATTGATTATGGTGCCAGCCAACCCCCACCCTCTAACCAACACCAAACCCAACAATTTTTTAATCAATAGGGCTCTTGGACTCCTAACGAAGAACACCCCCACCCAGTTATCGGGAAAACGTTCCCAAAGAAGCCTGGTTACATTCTCGTAGTTATTGGGCACATAATGAATATCTGACGTCACTAAAACCCACCGCATAAACTACCGGCGGATCATGTTCGAAAATAATTAACAAATCAAGCAAATAGTGATTGATTCACGACCGTCGTCATTCTATAGGATACAGTAAAATAACGACGGTTTAACAGCCTATGAAGAAAGAAGCTGCTTTATTTTCGGTGGATAGGATTAACTTCTCATATAAAGAAGCCCGCTTTTCAGCGCCCATTTTTCAGCAATTTAGCTGTGAAATTCCCCAGGGCAAAATGACAGCAATTGTAGGACCCAGTGGCACAGGAAAAACAACGCTTTTAAACCTTTTAGGAACCTTAGACGTACCTGATGAAGGAGAAATCTGGTTTAAAGGCCAATCCCTAAGGCAGTTTTCCCGCTTAGAGAAGCAGCGTTACCGACTCCATCAAATTGGGTTTATTTTTCAAGACTACGCCTTAATTCCTACTTTATCGGTCTTGGAAAACACAATTTACTTTCTACCCCACCTGGGCTACTCACTAGCCACTGCCAAAAAAAGGGGCAAAGAAGTTTTGGAAAAGTTGGGTTTAGAAAATCACATGGATAAATACCCATCCCAACTGTCCGGGGGGCAAAAACAAAGAGTTGCCGTGGCTCGCGCCATCGCCAAAAAACCCCATGTGATATTGGCCGACGAGCCAACCGCAAACCTAGATCCCAAAACAGCATTGGAAATGATCGATTGGCTGTCTCGCATACAAAAAGAGGAACAAATCGATTTTGTCTTTTCTACTCATGATAAGCGATTGATTGATAAAGTTGATTATGTGATTGACCTAGGAATACGATAATGACCAATTTCTATTATTTATTAAACATTTGCTGGAAAAATTTATTTCGTAACGGTCGGCGAACCATCGCCAGTCTTTTGACAGTGGCTTTCGGATCTGCGGGATTATTAATTTTTCAAGGATTTAATCATGGAATTATGAACCAATACCGTGACAACACCGTCCGAGGAATTTATAGCCACGGCCAAGTTATGAAACAAAATTACTACTGGAAAGTACATGAAAACCCCTTCCAATTTTGGATTGAAAATCCTGGGGACATTGAAAAAATGCTACTTTCATTACCTGGGGTTAAAGACGTTTATCCACGAGTCAGCTTTTACTCCTTTGTCATTTTTGGTAACCGCAATTTGGCAGCAAAAGGCGAAGGCATTTTACCTGAACGAGAAAAAAAATTTTTTACTGAGCTCAATTTTATTGCAGGAACTGATATCGAAGACGAACACCACATTGCCCTAGGAAAAGGGCTTGCAGAATCCCTAGGAGTTACTGTAGGAGATACCGTTACTTTAATTACCAACACCGTACATAACCAAATTAACGGGATTGATTTAAAGGTAAGTGGCATATTCCACACGGGCATTAAAGCCTTCGACGATCAAAGCTTTCGCATAAATTTACGACAAGCCCAACACTTACTCAATACCAAAATGGTTGAAAAATTTGGACTGCAACTAGCATCATACGCGCCTCATCTATGGCAACAAATTAAGGAAAAGATTTCTGCTCTCTCACAAGATTTAGAATTTATTCCTTTTGAGGAGCTAGATGCCGCCTACTACAAAAACAGTGTGGCATTCTTGGACCAACAATTTCAATTTATTCGCATTATCATCTTACTTATCGTGGGACTTGGGATTTTTAATATTTTATCTATGGCCTTTTTGGAACGATCAAGTGAATTTGCCGTTTTGCTAGCCAACGGTGAAAGCTATGTACGACTGTTTAGTATGTTGGCCATAGAAGCACTTCTCATGGGCCTGATTGGAAGCCTATTGGGTATAGGTTTGGCATTAGTTCTTGATGTAGTATGGCTGAAAAATGGCATTCCCATGCCACCCGGACCAGGTGTTACTCGAAGTTTTCTCATTTATTTGGAATTCGCCCCTCAACACTATAACTCTTCCTTTATTTTCCCAACGTTGGTTAGCTTTCTCTCGTCGCTTTTGCCTGCGTACAAAATCTTAAGTAAACCAGTAAGCCAAATGTTAAAATAAAATCATGAAAACCCTTGCCCTACTCAATCAATCAGCTGGATCAGCAAATATTCAGCATGCGAAAAATGAAATATCAGACGCTCTTTTTCGTTTTGATATAGAATGGGTTACCTGCCGTAATCTAAAAATGTTACCATCAGCTCTTGCTCCAAAAAAAATCAGCCATTACGACCGCATTATCATACTAGGCGGAGACGGCACAATCAATCGAACGTTAATGGCCATATTATCAGTGAACCAAGATATGCACATTAAGGACCTTCCCCCTCTTGTTATTTGCCCCAGTGGCACGGCAAATGATTTAGCATCAAATCTTGGAATACCACGATCTACCCGACAAGCGGCGCGAGTAGCAATCGAGGGGGACATCTTCCATCACGATGTCATTGAGGTTATTGGTGAGAACGTTAAAGCAATTACCCTCACCAATGGCGGCTTTGGCATACCAGCCTTCGCCGCTCAAACCGCCAATGACTTAAAATCAAAATTAAATCAGTTAAAAAATACGAATCACCAACCCGATTCCTATTTGAGTCAATTAATAATCAATTCCATCATAAAAAAATTAAGAATCGGTCCCGAGGTGTATATACTTAGTTATTTATATTCTTTAATAAATTGGGACTGGGAGCAATGGGGCCTAGAACTCACTTGGTCCCATCGAAAGATTATTACCAAATCGCCCATAGTGTTACTCAACAATCATAAAACCGTTGGCCACTTTTTTAAAATTGCGCCATTTACCCGTCCTAATGACGGCCAATTTAATGTCTCCAGCATCCCATATGCCAGTGTCATCAAACAATTAATCGTCTTTCAAAGGACTTTAAAGGGCCTACAGTGGGATGATAGTAAATTTTTCAGCTTCGAAACTAGTGAATTAAAAGTAAAAAAGATCAAAAATGCCAAAAAGAAATTATACTACTTTGGTGATGGAGAGATTTTAGCGGAAAACGCAACAGAGCTTGAATTTAAATTACTTCCCAAACAGTTGAAAATTTGCGTTCCCTCTAAAAAAGAAACCCTCAGGACGGTGAAAAATGACCTTTAGAGCTATTGTGAGTGGTAACACTGGATTTCTGGGAAGTTATGTTGATTCTTTCCTAAAGAAAAAAAACATAAAAGTATTAGGCCTAACTAGGACGAACAAAGAATTTTCATTCGATCTTACCACTCCTCTTTTGGACATCCCGGAAAAGATAATTGATTTCAACCCAAACGCGTTCGTTCACATTGCAGCACTCTATGATATGAAAGCCCAAAAGCAGGATTTATACCAACAAAATGTAATCGGAACTCGCAATGCATTGATGTTAGCATACAAACTGGGTATAAAAAATTTTGTCTATGTGAGTACCATTGCCGTAACCTCAAATCTGACAAAACAAAACATAATGCCCAATGATATTGATGATTACAATGCCTTCCCTGATTGGTATGGGGAAACAAAGGCACAGGCAGAATGTTTAGTAAGACAGTGGCAATCAAAATTTGAAAAAGTGATTATTTTCCGGCCTGGTATATTAATTGGTGACTCACTACACGGTAAAATCATGAGGATTGACGGACCATATTACTTTATAGAGTGGGTAAGAAAAAACAAACGTTGGCTTGAGAAATTAAAAAATCTTCCCTTAATCCTTCCTGGAAATCAGGATGTTACCCTACCCATGTTACCAGTTGATATAGCCGCCAAAGCCATAGTTGAAATTATTAATTATCACTTAAATCATGACACAAACGGTTGTTTTTTTTATCACATAACTCCACAAGAGCCTTTATTGTTGAAACATTTTTATGCATCGGTTTTTAATCATTTCAAATTAAGCAATAAATTGGTCATCACTCCCCATTTACGATTTCAGTTTTTTAATAAAATAATCAGCTCTATACTTTCAGTTCCCCCCAACGTTTTGAAATATGCCTATAACAATAAAACATATGATATTGAAAGCACCAACCTCATTTTAGGTAACAACTGGGGCTTTTCCTTTAAAAATTATGAAAAAACATTTTGGAATGGCTATGAAAAATTCATTTCGCATATTGGAGCTTAGTTTAGGAAAATCCCAATGGGACTATGTTTACGACTTCAAGTGGAACTCTTTGGAGTTTGAGGTACACCGTATTGGAACTAACTTTGATCTTGAATTACTAAAGTTACTCATTACAAAAAGTAGACACCAA
Source organism: Pseudobdellovibrionaceae bacterium (assembly GCA_025055135.1). Lineage (GTDB taxonomy): Bacteria > Bdellovibrionota > Bdellovibrionia > Bdellovibrionales > Bdellovibrionaceae > JANWYU01. Next base: position 21,143 of record JANWYU010000194.1, read on the forward strand.
GTAGATGCCATTGCATTGACCGGATTCCCCCCCCCCATATCCTTCGAAAAGAAATCATGGATGCATCCCAGTTTACGGTCTACTTTGTCTATTCCTGTCGGTGTTCCTATTTGTGATGGTTTTATGCTACGCGATTTGGTTTCCCTTTGGGCATTTAAAAAGTTACTAAAAACAATAAAAACCAAGCATGAGATTTTCTTTTTTCCTCTCGGTCTTAATAATTTAATTTTACTTCAACACTTAAATAATCATAAAGAGATAATGACCTGGGTCGGTGACCTTTATCACTCTACCTCACTCCCAGTTCTCTTCAATAATCAATCAAACTTATTCAACAAACTCATTTATAAAACTTTACTGATATTGGGTTACTTCTACTCTAATTCTTCTCTATTACCCTATCGAGAATCACTCCTTAAACAATCATTGCGCTTTTCTATTCAACCTCAATTACAAGACGTGACCAGTGTTGTTGCCGATTTAGGTTATTTAAATATTTTTAAGGATTCATCATTTTTATTGAAAAACAAAAAAGTATTTACTTTTTCGCGCCATCCAGGATTGGAAGCCGCTATAATAAATCATGGCGTTAACAAAATTCATTTTTTGTTACCCGATCAATTCGCCAACATGACGTACTTTAATTACTCTGTTTTAGACGCGGTTCTACGATTGACGTTGGACAAACCAAACGGCCTATCCCCCGAAGAAGCATCTGATTACTTCCAAATTGATACAGAGACTCTGGAAGATTATCTAAAACTAAGCTTTTCCCAACGATCAACCCGACTCACTCAAGCAAATCGGATCTTACGAAAAGTGTTATCAAAGCAGACCAAAAAGCCTGACTTCGCATTTGTCGTTCATGCCATGAATCTTAGGGACTATGCCCGAGCACCTGGACTTGGCATATTGAATTACATGCCATCTGCTATTTTACCCTACGTAGAAAAACTAGGTTCATTGGCCCCTGGAATTTATATGGGTTCCATATCGGGGATTGTGAGTCAACACACTGGAGAAGAAACCACAGGATTGGTTTATGCCCTTTTAAGTACACCACGGGTCCTAAAAAAATCCGACCCCAATTGGATTTACCAAAAAATTTTGGGCATAGCAGAGGATGCTGCCCAACGAGGAGCTCAAATCATCGGTCTTGGAGCATACACAAAAGCCGCAGCAGAGGCAGAATTGAGTTTACGACAGAAGTGTCCAATTCCCATAACCACTGGCAACAGTCTATCTGTGTCTGCTACCCTCTGGTCATTACACGAAGCAATTAAGAAACTAAACACGCTGCAACCCAATCCCCACTCAAAAAAAGTCATCGGAACCGCAATGGTGGTTGGAGCCACAGGGTCCATCGGAAAGGCTGCAGCCAAATTACTAAGCCTGGTATTTACCGACCTTGTGATAGTAGCACCGAACATCAACAAGCTTGAAATGGTTAAAAACGAAATATTATCTTTTAATCCCAAAGTTAATATAATGATCTCAACAGATAACAACCAATTCATTTCCCACGCCGATGCCATTATTACAGCCACTTCCAGCTATGATGGTAACATTATTGATATAAAAAAAGTTAAACCTGGAGCTGTGATTTGCGACTGCTCACGTCCACTTGTAATTAGCGAAGAGCAAGCCAAACAGCGAAAAGATGTTCTGGTGATACTGTCGGGTGAAGTCAAATTACCGGGGAAAGTTATGATGCCCAAAAGCCTACCGTTACCACATGGCGTCGTTTGGGCTTGTTTGGCCGAAACGGCGATCTTGGCTATGGAAAAGCGATTCGAACCATTTTCAATTGGCCGAGATTTAGAATGGACTAAAGTGAAGGAAATTTACAAAATGGCCTTAAAACATGGCATCAGGCTAGGAGCCATTCGAGGGCACTTTGGTGAGGTTACCGATTTAGAATTTCAAGCAATAAGGGATTCAGTCCTTGCAGCAAAATTAAGCTTAAACTATAACCTTAAAGAAAATGCGCATAATAACTAAATAATAACTAAAAGAAAAGGATGCCCAATGAAACCAATGAACATAGATAACTTGAAAATAATCTTAGCCTATCTGATGTTTGCTCTCACCCAAAATTCGTTAGCAATACCTAATGATCCAGAAAGTTGGTTACGTAAAGCCGACGAAATTCGAAACCCATCAGAAAGTTATTTCATGCAAATCGCCGTTGAGAGTGAAAATACAACTCATAAATTTGATGTTTATCTTCTTGGTAACAATAAAACACTAATCGTTACCAAAGAGCCAGCAATCAACATCGGTCGCAACATGCTCATGGTCGATCAAGATTTTTATGCTTATATACCAAATCTCAAACGAGCCATTCGATTGTCTCTTGCACAAAAACTAACGGGTCTAGTAGCTAATGGAGATATCGCTCGCACCCGATGGTATCAGGACTATAAACCCACAATAATATCTAACGAATCCGATAAAATTACCCTCAGTTTAGAAGCCCAAAAAAACAATTTAACCTATCAAAAAATCAAATTAGTACTCGACAAAACCCACGATGGGGCTCCGTTGCTAGCGGAGTACTTGTCAGCCGATGGCAAATTAACAATTAAAACGGCGTACTTTGAAGAATATGGAATTATTCTCAATAAAAGAAGACCACGCCAAATTAAAATTGTAGACAAGGATCAAAAATCAAGCGTAATTAAGATTTTGTCTATGGAACCGAAAGATTTAAAAAATGATTTTTTTACTCAATCCAATTTAGAAAGAATAAAGTAAAATAACAACAAAACAAAAACCATGTTGAAAATCATGTTGAATCACTCAAAACCCATTTTTCCTGAACTTATAAAATACTATACGATCGCGGCAATAGGCATGTGCCTTTTCCCCTTCACAGCCTACCCCAACCTTGAATTTCAAGGAATATGGACCAATCGCCTGCAAGGATTTGTTTTCAACGAAGGACAACATTATGAGCAGTTAAGATCTCGTATAGACACGAATCTATACAATAAAGATCAAACATGGAGACTATATTTTTCTGGTTGGTATGAAGAGTTCAACCACTTCCCAAACACGTTCTTCAAAAAGCAACCATTTATCATCCAAGAACTATATTATGAAACAAAGACATCGGAAGCCTCCCTAATAAGAATGGGCGTTACCGCACTCCGATGGAGTGAATCATGGTTACTACCATCTTTAGATGTATGGACCATGCGCCGCTGGGACCGCCTGTTTTTAGAGCCTTTTGGTGAAACCCTCATTCATCCTGGTGGTATACTTTTTCGCACAGCCCATTCACCAATAGAGTTTGATTTTTTTTGGCAAACCCATCGTCCCACCTCCCGCTTGCCTGTGCCATTAACTGTTCCAACAAATGGGGGGAATTACCAATCATATGATCCCAGTAATGCTACAGGAATTAAAGCGGGCTTTTTGAGCGATCTCCATCGTTTCTCAGTAGTTTTCAAACATGATTTTTCGGAAAACAAATTTGATTTTGGTATTGATTATTCTTATCCATTTGACCATTTGGTATTTAAATCAGAATTAGGACAAACCCAAAACAGTGAAAAATTTTTCTCAGCAGGGTTGGATGTTTTTATTGAGGGCCTTACCATCAACCCACAAATAACTGTGGTTCAGAAACCTACCATGACTTTATCACCCCAAGAACAATTATTACTGTATTATCTTTACCTATCGAAAGATATGAGCAAACATAACATAGAACTCACAGTTTTTGTGCAAGAGAACACTGATAATTATTTTTTAAACTTTAGTTGGAACCTACAATGGTCCAAAAATCTGATTTTATCATTGATAACCCAAAAATATTTTGGCAAGGAAAATGTTCTTTTGGTAACCTCAAACCAGATGAATTTTTCAGACTTTGTGGGATTACGATTTGAAGTGCCACTGGCAATTAATCATCATAGAAATAGCCAACATAACACCCATTAACCATGATTATGAGCAACAAAAACAATACGGAATATTTTTCGGGACTAAACTACTCATTGGCTAATGAAGATACTTTTATTGAATACCAATTAATGAATAATAAAACGAATCATGTATTATCAGTTGCTGGATCCGGAGCACGAGTGTTACCCCTTTTGGCTAAAAACCCCAAAAAAATTACCGTGATCGACGTTTCTCAAGAACAGCTTTTCCTAACTGAGCTTAGGTATCAAGCAGCAAAACATTTGACATACGAGGAGTTTCTTTTTTTCTTCGGCTACCGAGGATCAATTTTTGACGGATTAAAAATCCAAGCGAATAATCGTAAGGAATTATTAAACCAACTGCCTTTAACTACAGCAGCCAAATCGTTTTTTAAATCGATTGAAAGTCTATGGGATCAAAAAGGGTTTTTGCTTTTAGGCAAATGGGAACAACATTTTATTAAGCTGCATAAAATATTTAGAACCATTACCAATCGATCAATTGAAAAAATTTTTGATTCAAACAACCTCGATGAACAAATCGAGAATTATCATAAATACTTTCCTCATAAACGATTCAAATTATTTTGCCAATTGGCCGCCCATCCTTACGTGTTTAATAGACTTTACAAAGGTAATTTTTCGGGCAACAGATCTAATTTTAACGTAAGCACTTATATTTGGAATCGCTTTGACAGTACATTTCGCACTCAGCTTGTTAGGAAGAATTTTTTCCTGCAATTTTTATTCTTAGGAAAAATTTATTACGAAGAAGGGTTACCCTGGGAAGTAAACCCAACAATATTCTCCGCAATAAAGAGTAGCCAAACGGAACTTGAATTTAAAAAAGAAGACCTGCTCTCGAGTGTATGTTCCCAGAAATTTGATTTCTATTCACTATCTGACGTTATTTCATATTTACCAACAGAACAAACATCTATTATTTTACAAAAGATATCTGAACTGTCTCCCCCTCCTCACTCAAGAGTGGTTTTAAGAAGTTTTCTTTATGCGCCCCCTCTTGGTAACACAAATTTATGGATAAAAAATGAACAAGCAGAACAATGGGCGCTTAGCATAGAGGCCGTTCCAGTTTATCAATTTCACATCTATGATTTTCGTGGCCAATCATAGGCTAGTTTATTCATGATTTCACTGATTCACATTTTAGGTAATACAATCCTCAGTTATGCTACCCTCTTCTTGCGCCCGAAGTACATGTTCGGGCAAAATCCCCTCATAAAAAACCTGATTGTGAGCTTTGGGGATCAGATATATCCGAAATCGAGTGCCATGGGGTCGCCAAATACTGTGATTGATTTCTTTAGCCTCGGGATCAAAAAGGTAATAGACCACTACCTCCAACCCGAGGGCTGATCCAATATGAACCCAAGCAGTATCAGGAGTCACTAGAGTAGCAAATTGGGTAACCCAGCGTATGGTATCAGGCAAATAGGAAGAGGGATTTAATAAAACGGGCAAATCCAATCGTTTGAAATGATTTGCGACCAGCACTCGATTGTCATCAGTAACAATTAATCCAACCACAGTAACTCCTTGCTTTCGAAACTGACGCACTAAATACTCCACGGTACGTAAATGAAACGTCCTTTCCCGAGATCCGCCCTGAATATTGATCACCACTCCTTGAGCCAGAGATCTATTACTGCTAGCCACAAGCCATGACAGATCATAGCGATATGCAACCTGATTCTTAACACCGCCCCCTGCCCCTTCTGCTTCTGCACCTGACAGCCGATCTAAAAATGATTGGTAGCGCATCCACATAGGAGTGGTCATTAGGTCATAGCTACCCACTTCTTCCCAAACGTTCTGTCTATTGGCGTTTGACAAGCGAAAGGTCCACTTATCTTGGGCATTCATAAGCCATCCCAACCATAAATGAACCGACCGCATCTGATAACTACAATTAAAAGCAACGGCAAACTGGTACCCACATAAACGTCGCCATGCTTGCAATAACCAAATCAATCCTTTTCGGTAACCCCAAATTTCCCAATTTCCCTTGTCAGGTAGTAACAGTTTTAAATGAGGATCACCAATAACAAGCACCTTTTTTTGCCT